>DATBCZ010000122.1:0-19917 GCA_036270175.1 Steroidobacteraceae bacterium
CCTACCTCGCAGCGCGGAAAGAGTGGCGGGTAGTGTGGGGCGGTGCGGCGGCGGTTGCGGGTGTCGCGCTCGTCAGCATTGCGGTCCTGGGCTGGGAAATACATCAGATCTTCCTGCTGTCCATCCTCGGAAATCACCTGACCGGCCATCTCAGCCTGCAGGCGCAGGCACCGCCGTTCACGGCGGTGTACCAGTCGTTCGATACGTTGTTCAATCGATTGTTTGAATTCGATCCGGCGCTGAACCCGCGACCGCTGTTGGCGGCGCCGCTCCTCGCGACGCTGGGCATCATCGCGGTGAAAGGCGCGATTCTGCTCGCCGCCATTGCAACGCTCGTCAAGCTCGCGCGCGAGGAGTCCGCGAATGCCGTCGCGCCATCCATCGGGATTCTCGGAATTCTCGTCCTGTTGATCGCGCCCGCCACCGCAACCTACACCTGTGCCTTGCTGTGGCTGCCCATTGGGTTGCTCATCGACTATTTCCTCGCCAGGCGTGCCCACCTGCTGGCGTACTTCATCCTCGGCGGGTACGTGCTGATTGGGTTTATTCCCTGGCAGTACACCTATCCCTTCGAAGGGCGTGGCGCACTCACGGTGTTGGCTTACCCCCGGTTGCTCGTGCTGTTTGCAATGTTTGTCGGCTGCGTCTGGGCCATAATCCATCCGCGGCGGTCCAGCCACCCGGCCGCCCCAGTGGCCGCTTGATTCGAATATCGCCCTCCGTTCGCAATGACATCGTGCCGATCGGTGCGTTACTCCTCATTGGCGCGTTGCCCTTCATGCGCCTGATGGCGTTACCTGCGTTCGAGGACGAAGGCTCGCAATTGCGCCTGGTCTGGAGGTTGATCGAAGCAAAAGAATGGCTTCAGCCGTTGAGTGAGGGCAAGCCGCTCGAAGCGTGGCTCATGGTGCCGCTGGTCCGGCTCGCCGCTCAGCCACTCGCTGCCATCCGGGCGCTGCACGTCCTGGTCGGGATGTCGGGTGCCGTGTTGACCTATCGCCTGGGAGTGCGGGTGACTGACCGCTCGGCAGCCTGGGTGGGGGGCGCGTTGTTTGCCATCTGTCCGTTTGTCGTCTATCTGCAGCGATTAGGGTTGTCGGACATCCTCCTCTGTACGGCCGGTATCGGGGTGCTGCTGAGTGTCCTGCGGCTCGTGGAATCCGCGACCTGGCCGCGCGCTGCGGTGTTGGCTCTCAGCCTGGTATTGGTGGCCCTCTGCAAACTCCCGGTTGGTTTCGTCTTTCTCATTTCGATGCCATTGGCGCTCGCTCTGCTGCCAAGCAGCGAACGCCGGCGATTGCTGGAGGCGCCCGGTTTGCGGAGGCTGCTGCTGGCTCATGTGCCGGTTGCCTGCCTTGCAGTGACGGTGGCCGTCGTGGCCGGTGTACGCTGGCACAGCGGTCGAACCCCGGGATTTGGCCTACAGGATCTGATTGGGATCGGCCTCGGCCAATACCAGAACATCGCCGCGGGCAGTGGTGGCCCACGAGCTAACCTGCTCCGCGAACTGACAACCCAGCTGTCTGTGCCCGTCGTGGCTATTGGGCTCCTAGGGCTCGTCGTGAGCGCGCTGTACGGGGATTGGCGCCAACGCTGGTTGATCGCGATGGGCATGTTGCCGATGCTCGCCATAGGCTTGCTCACCGAATTCTGGTACTCGCGCTACCTGCTGTTTACCCTCCCGCCGCTGATCGTCGCAGCCGTCAGTGGCTGGCGTAGTCTCGCGGCGTATGCGGGGCGATGGCGGCGGCCGTGCGAGCTGGGCGCCCTGGTGTTGTGCACGGTGTTCATGCTGCAGCAGACTTCCCGGCTCATCCTCGAGCCCGAGGCTGCAAATTGGTCGCCGTTGGACCGGTATCAATACCTGGAGGGTCCGGGTTCCGGTTACGGTTATCCGGAGGCGGCGCGGTTCATTCTAGCGGCGCCCGCGGCGCCGGCGGTCGTGTATTCACTGGATGGCCACAGCGCTTACCAGTTGAGAAACTATCTGCCGCCGGCCTGGAACACTCGTGTTAGACCAATCTATTATGCGGCCGACGGCAAAGAGTTGCGCAGCGCAGCGGAGAAGTACGCAAATTTAGCGGCGCGCACGCCGGTATGGGTGATTGTCTCGAAGCAGTTGTTGCCCCGCTATCTGATTACGACTTTTGGCGAGCAAGACGCCGCTCACGTTGGGCTGCGTCAGATCGCCGTTTTCGACAAACCCGGAGGACAGACGCAGTTGGCCCTTTATGAGGTTACACGACCTGTCCGACAGCCAACGTGAAGGTTTGCAGGAAGTGGAAGTCCGGGCGACGCAAGGCGAACCCGGCATCCCGTGGGTCGCAGAGGGTGGCTAGCTCATCGTAGTCTTCCCGAGTCAGGTAGGGTCGTAGACGCTCACCCCAGGTGTCGCGAAAAATTGCCTCGAGAAGGTAGGCTTCGTCCGCCTCATTCAGCGGCGACACGCGCTCGATAACAAAAGTTTGCACTCTTACATTGCCTAAGGCGGCCCGACGCAACAGCCCGACTATCGAACGAGTGTCCGCCAGTTCACGCTCTGTTAGACCGTAGCGGTCGCGGTAGTACTGACGCACGGCTTCGTTTGTCAGCCGCTCGAGCCTCGAGTCCCACGCGAAGAACATCTCTGGCAGCAGCGCGCTCTGTCCCAGCGCGATGCGCCCGCCGGGGCGCAACAGACTTGCCAGTACCCGCATGCCCGCAAGCGGTTCGCGCAAGTGGTTGATGGTATTCACCGACCATACGAGATCGAAGCTCTGGGGTGCCAGCGGAGGACGCATGACATCCGCTTGCAACACCTTGATGTGTTCGGATGACGTGGGCCGAGCGGCGGCGGAAACGTGCGCTACCGCCAGGTCGATTCCGACGACCGTGCCGTGCGGAGCCACGGCATCGTAGAGCCATTGCAGCGCCTCGCCCGTACCACATCCCGCGTCGAGGACGCACATCCCCGGAGCTAGTCCGAGACTGGCGATGGCTTGCCGCAGCTCTGGTGTCGCGAAGGAGTTGAATAGCCGCAATTTGCGCGAGTAATCCCGCGCGGCCGTGTCGCCGAGGAGACCTGTCGGCCTTCCGGTCAACGATTCTCCCGCGGCAGTCATTCGAACCGGGGCCGCAGACGTCGCACCCGGTATTTCAGATCCGCGGCGATCAATCCCGGCGGGTCGCGGAAAAAGCTGATCTTCTTGCCCTGGCTGAACGAGCGCGCGCAATAGTTGACCGGGATTTCCAACGGTCGATAGCCTTTCAGTACCAACTTGATGACCAGCTCATGATCGAAATCGAACTTGTTGCACTCGAACTGCAATCCGTAGACACACTCGCGCCGGAAAACTTTGAACATGGTGAACGGATCTTTCATGCTCTGTCCGTACAGCACATTGATGAAACCCGCCAATAATACGTGCGCGACGTTGAGGGCCTCGCCCAGCACCTTCTGCTCCTGGAAGCGGCGCATCCTGAGGCGGCCCCCGTGCCGGGCTCCGAGTACGAAGGCGGCGCGACCTGCAAGTAAAGGCTCGAGGAGGACATCGTAGTCGTTCACGTCGTACTCGAGGTCTGCATCCTGGATGAGCACGATGTCGCCAGTGGCCACCGCCAATCCGGCGCGCACCGCGTTACCCTTGCCTCGGGGGCGATCCTGGTAAAGAATTTTGATTCCGGGCGTAGCGGCAAAACCGGCAACCAACTCGCGCGAGCCGTCGGTTGAATTACTCTCGACGAGTATGATCTCGCGCTCCAGTCCCAGGTGGTCCAGGGGCTTGGCGAGCAGCATTCGCATGAGCTCGGGAAACGTATTCCTCTCGTTGTATACCGGGACAATGATGGAGCAGGTCCTTACGGCGTTGGCAGGGGCAGCGCGTCGTGCGGAAACGCACAGCGTCCGGCGGTGGGAATGTATCCACACCCGATCGTAGCCGGAGCGCAGCAGCAACAGGTGTGCGGAGTCTCGGTCGATTCGGCGCTCGCCAAGGGTGGCGACCAGCGTGACGCCCTGCGGTAACACCGGTGCAATTGTCGCAAGAATTCGCTCGAGCTCGTTCATGCGGGTGTCGGGCAGATTCAGGACGACAGCGGCAAAGCCTCCACGGCTGGCGAGCGCGGCCGCCTCGCCCACCACGCCTCTCGTGAGTTGGTACTGCGGAACGCGCCGGTGCCCGTGTGAGAGCGGCGGACCGTCCGTCAGCAGTAGGACAGAGCTGCCCTCCGTGACGCCGCGTTCGCGCAGGATATCAACCACCGCACCTGGCAAGCCGGACAGTCGGTGCCGTCGCGCAAAGACGAAATGCGTCATGACGAGGAAATTGAAAACCATGGTGCAGCCGGTCGAGCCCATGAAAGCGATGTAGGGCGAGATCGACAGTCGGGCCCCCAAAGCTACGAGCGCCTGCAGGATCAGAAAATTACAGACCAACATTACGGCGTAACGCAGCCCCTGCGGACGTATCGGCCGGTCCTGGACACCGTAAGTGATCCAGCGGTGAGCGGAAAAGTGAATGACGGTGCCGAAGACATACACCACCGCGACCGCGACCGGATCAGGGAGGCGCGTAAGGGCGCGCAGACAATACAGTAGCGCCAGGTTCATCGACATGACGCCTGCACCGATCAACACGAAGCGGATGAGTTGCGATGCGTGGGCGCGCCCATAGGCGAGCAGAGGTCCGAGCGCCGAGCTCTCGGCCGTATTCAGCGGCAGACTCTCGTCCGGAAGGACCGGGCGACTCATTTGCATGGGGAGAATCCGGCGGCGACCGAGTCACGATAGAACATCCGCACGGTATCGAGAGAATACTCGGCCAGGTCGTAACCGATGAGGGGGAGCTTACTCAGGATGTCGTGGGTCGCCGTGACGATGTGGCAACCAATGCGGTCGGCCTGGAAAATGTTCAGCACCTCGCGCGGACTTGCCCAGATGAGCTCCGCCTTGGGGCATGTCTTGAGCATCTCCACGGCTGCCGCCATGAGCGGCACGGGGTCTACGCCGGTATCGGCGATGCGACCTGCGAGCACGGAGACGCAGCTGGCGACCTCAGGGCTCAGCGCGGAGACAACATCCCGGACCTGGGTCAGGGTCATGATTGCGGTGACGTTGAGCTTTACACCCCGACTCGCCAGGCGGCGCACCAGGCCATAGCTCGGCTCGCCGCGGGTGTTCGTGACCGGAATCTTGACGTAGACGTTGTCGGCCCAACTCGAGATCTCCAGCGCCTGGCGCTCCATCTCCGCGAATTCGTCGCCGACCACCTCGAAAGACAGGGGTTTGTCCTTGATCTGAGCCAGGATCTCGCGGGCAAAGCCGCGGTAATTGGAGATGCCGGCCCGGCGCATGAGAGTTGGATTCGTGGTGAGGCCCCTGATGAAGGGCTTCGCATACATCGCCAGCATTTCGGCGGTGTCGGCCCCATCGGCAAAGAGCTTGATTTTCAGGCTGTCAATCGTCGTCACGATAGTGTGTCCGCTTGTAAGATGATGCGCGCGGCAGCGGGCAGAGAGCTCACCCGGAAGTCGTAGGACTGTGGCGTTTGCTCGTCGTACCCATAGTCGATGAAGAAGGTCTTGCACCCCGCGCGCCTGCCCGCCTCGATATCGCGCCAACGGTCGCCGATCATGTAGCTCGCCGTGCACTCGACGCCGAGCTCGCGAGCGGCTTGCGTGATGAGGCCTGGCAACGGTTTGCGGCACTGACAGTGGTCGGCGTCATCGTGAGAGCACGTCAGGACCGCATCCAACGGGAGAGTGGATTTCAACCAATCGTTCATGCTGTCAACGACTGTCCTGGCCACGACGCCACGTGCTATGTCCGGTTGGTTGGTGACCACGATCAGGCAGTATCCGGCCGCCTTGAGGTCCGCGAGAGCCGCCGGTACGCCGGGCAGAATTTCCAACTCCGCAAGCGAACGGGGCGGATAGGGCCTGCCACCGCGAATCGTCGGGCGGCTGATGACACCGTCGCGGTCCAGAAATACGCCCGGGCGCATCATCTCGTTGCCGCCTCCCACTTTGTCGGGTTCTGCTTCAGCAGCGGATGTGAGACGAGCAGATGCCAGATCAATGCCTGAAACGCCTCGGTGTGTGGCGTGATCGTCGCGGAGTTCACCGTTGGAACTATGATGCAGGCGTCCGCTGCGCGTGCCGTGAAGCCTCCATCGCGCCCGACGACGCCGGTCACCTTGGCTCCGACTTCCCTGGCGAGCTGGATTGCGCGGACGAGATTGGCGCTGATGTTCCTCTCCACGTCACCTCCACCGACGGACAGAATGAACACTGCGTCCCTGGCGGAAAGCTTGCTGACCTTGAGCCATTCGGCGAAGACGCTCTCCCAGCCTTCATCATTGGTGCGGGCTGTCAGCTCGGCCACGTTGTCAGTCGGTGCATAACACTCGAGACCCACGATCTTGCGGAAATCGTTCACGGCATGCGAGCAGTTTGCCGCGCTCCCACCGACACCAAGAAAGAAGACCCGGCCGCCAGCGGCTTTCACCTGAAACAACAGCGCGGCCACAGCCTCGATCGCCGTCGTATCCAGCTTCCGAATGATCTCCGCGGCCTCTTTCAAGTACGCTTCGGCGTAGCTCATATGCAGCCCCCGCCCATGAGGTAGCGCTCCGTCGCTTCAATGCCCCCGAGGGATCCGATCTCGTAAAAGCGCTGGTCGATCGCCAGCGCAGCGAGTTCCCCGTGCGCGGCGAGCTCGTGATAGAGGTCAGCCAGGTCGAAAGCGGCATCGACTGGAGTTCTCTGCAGGGCCTGTGTCGAGAGGATGCTCAGGCCATAGTCGACGTGCCGCATGTCAGTGCGCGGTGAATGTTTGTCGTACTCGACGACCCTGTCGTCCCGAAACAGGACGTTGCTCTTTTCCCAGCGATCCTCGTTGCGAAAGACCGTCATCAGCCCGGGAGCCCCGCTTGCCTCATAGGCTGCCTGCACCGCCGGGAAGGAGCAGCGTAGATACGAGTCGCCATAAAGCACAAAGAACGCTGTGCCCAACATCGGCAGCGCACGTTTCAAGGCGCCGCCGGTTCCGAGCAATCGGTCTCCGTCGAAGGAATAGCGAACCGTCATGTTGAAGCTGCTTCCGTCACCCACGGCAGCCTGGATCTGGTCGCCGAGGTGACCCGCGCACAAGACGACCTGCGTCACGCCCTGCTGCTCCAGCAGCGCGAGCTGCCAATGGATAAACGGCCGACCTGCTACCCGCAGCAAGGCCTTCGGCACCGCGTCCGTGCGTGGACGCAGCCGTGTAGCCAGACCGCCCGCGAGTATCGCAACAGGTAGCATGATCACGTCAAAATCAACTTTGTGCCTTCGAAGTCGAACTTGAAGCGGACTTCTTCCAGCCCGGCATTCGTCATCGCATGACGCAGCAGGTTGCGATCCGTCGCGTAAAACATCAGGAAGCCACCACCACCCGCCCCGACCAGCTTGCCACCGACCGCGCCGCTTCGGCGGGCGAGTTGATACCACTCGTCGATCTGCTCATTGCTCATCCGGCCGGAGCGGCGTTTTTTGTGCTCCCAATGCTCGTGCATGAGCTCGCCGAATTGCATCAGGTTGCCGGACTCCAGGGCCGCGCGGCTGCGAAACCCGAGCTCCTTGACGTAGTGGAGGTTGCGCAGCATCTCTTCGTCGGCGCCCTGGGAACGGGTCTGTTGGTCCTGCAGGATTCCGGCGGCGCTGCGGCTGAAGCCGGTGAAGAACAACAGCAGGTTGTCCTCCAGGTCGAACATCGTGTCCATCGACACGAGCAGTGGCTCGACCGTGACGCGATCGTCCTTGTGGAAGGTGAAGCAGGTCAGCCCGCCATAGGCGGCGATATATTGGTCCTGTTTGCCGATGGGCTCGTGCAGGCGCTCGATCTCGAGATGGCAGGCGAGTTCGGCCAGCTCCTGCGGATGAATCAACTTTCGCCGGTGGGCAGCCAGTGCTTTCAACAGTGCGGTGGTGAAGCTTCCGGAAGATCCGAGGCCCGTGCCCGCCGGAATGTCGGCGAGTGTCGTGATCTCGATCTGCGGCGTTCTGAGCTCCTGCAGGGCGAGCGCCTCACGCAGTATGGGATGCCGTACGTGATCCACATTCGCAACGCGCTCGAGCGCCGAATACTTGAGGTAAATGCCCGGGGTGAACGGTCGCGTTACAGTGACGTAGACGTATTTGTCGATTGCGGCGGCGACCAGAAAACCTTCGTGGCCGCGGTAATAAGAGGGCAGATCGGTCCCGCCGCCTCCGAGGGTAATCCGTAGCGGACTGCGCGCGATAATCATGATCTCGAGTCCAGTACCCAGACATTGTCGTGCAGGAAAGCGACGGTCCTGCGGATGCCCGCTTCGATGCCGAGCGTGGGCTGCCAGCCCAGGGCGCGTATCCGCGTTGTGTCCAGAAAAATAAAGGGGCTGTCGCCCACCCAGCCGCGTTCGCCACCGCTGTAGATGACTCGCGGCTCCAGGCCCAGTTCGGCGCCGATCCAGGCGATCGAGTCATTCACCTCGCAATAGGAGTCGACGCCCAGGTTGAACAGGTTCACGCGCGCGCCGGCGCGGGACAATGCCAACAGCATGGCGTCGAGGCAATCCTGCACGTAAAGGTAAGACTTGCGCTGCTTGCCATTTCCCAGGACCTCCAGGTAGGTCGGATGGCTGCGCAGCTGCCTGTAGAAATCGAACACGTGACCGTGGGAATAGCGCTCCCCCAGGATCGAGACGAACCGGAAGATCCAGGACTGAAAGCCGAAGCCTTCGCAATAGGCGCCGATCAACCCTTCACAGGCGAGCTTCGATGCGCCGTAGAGCGAAGTCTGCACGGGAAATGGGGCGTCTTCCGGAGTGGGAAATACCGCGGCTTCACCGTACACGGAACCTGTCGAGGCGAATGCGATCTTGCCGATGCCGTTCGCGCGCATGGCTTCGAGTACGTTGTGGGTGGCGACGGTGTTTTGTTCGAGGTCCTTGCGCGGATGCTCGGTGCCCAGGCGCACGTCGGCGTTCGCGGCGAGATGGAATACGCAGTCGGTGCCTCTCATGGCGGCAGTCAGCGCACCGGTGTCGAGCAGGTCCGCTTCGACCAGGCGGAAGTTGGGATGCCGGGCGGCGCTCCCGAGATAGCGCCGCTGGCCGGTGGAGAAGTTGTCGATCCCGACAACCGTGCAATCGTTCGACAACAGGCGGTCGGTTAGGCTGCTGCCGATAAATCCCGCGCAGCCCGTGACGAATGCCCGCATTCCGGTGAGCTCGTTGGGCCATTCACGGGTTGAAACATCAGTCATCGCTTCGTCATCACGATTACAAAATGGTCGCCCAGGTTCCGCAGCAAAGGCCATCCGGCCACGCGCCGATCCAGTTGCCACAGCCGCTCGTACAAGCGCGAGTGCTTCTCCTTCATCCCCGTCAGGTACGGCGGCGGCGCGAGCACACACAGTCCGCGGAAATGCGCCAGGTTGAACTGGCTCTCAAAGGCACGGTAGAACTCACGCGGAGTGTAGTAACGCGTCCACACGACCCGTTTGTTCATTCCCACCGGCACCATTGCGGGCGCAAAGCGCACTTTGAGTCGCTCCCAGTTCCGCTGCCGTGCGTAGTGTCCGATCTCCCAGGGACAGATGCGGCCGATGACTGAAAACACCAGTGAGGCGCGCGGCTTGAGAAGTCGAGCGCACTGCGCTGCCATTTCCTCGAGGTCGGGCACACAGTTGAGTGGGCCCAGGTTGGAATAGGCGCCATCGAATTTGCTCTGGCCTTCGATGCGGGAAAGCTCGTGAGCTCCGACAGCGATAGCCTCGACACGGTCGGCTACTTGCTCGCGCTCGGCGCGGTCCCGTGTGCGCTCCACCATCCCTCGTGACCAGTCGGTGGCGGTGACGTAATGTCCGCTTCGGGCCATGCGTATCGCGTCCAACCCGGTGCCGCAACCGAGATCCATCAGCCGGCTGCCCTGCGGAAATGTTGCGTCCAGAATGCGCCACATCTCGTTGCGCATGTCCTGGATGAGCGCGTTGTTGCCTCGCGGCCCGTCGTAGTCGGCGGCGACGCTGTCGAATGCGTCTCTTGTTTCTTCGAGCTGCGTCAGCATGGTGTTGGCCAATTCGGGATCCGCATGAAGTGATATATTCTTGGCAGCATTACGCAGGGCTTCTCATGCGCTCCAAGAAAAAAGTTGCTCCGACCGACATTCCGGCCGACCCGTTTCATGAAAGGGTCCCGCCCGCGTCTCGCACGCGGATGCAGTTGCTCGGCGGGCAGTTCGAGTTTGAATGTGACAGCCCAGAGCTGCGTCGCCTGGTGGATTGGGCCTATGCCGGCTTGCCGCGGCACAAGCTCTCGGCGGCCGCGCCACGGATTCGCGTAAGACTCGCGCTCGCGCCGCGCGCTCGTCCCGGCTCGCCGGTCGCTCCGCCGCGAATCGAGACACTCGGCGGAGCCGGGATGCTGTGCGGAACGACGAGTTCGTCTGACTTTGCAGTCGTGTCCTCGGACCACCGATCGGCGCTCGTCGTCGTTTCGCGAGAGATGCTCCGTTTCGAGTACCACACCCGCTATGAGCTCATCGAATTCGCGGTATTCACGCTTGCCGCGCGCTCGCAGAATCTCATGCCGTTCCATGGGGCGTGCGTTGGAGTCGATGGTCGCGGGCTTCTTCTGATCGGCGACACCGGCGCTGGAAAGTCGACCGCTTCCTTGCACTGCCTGTTGCGCGGCATGGACTTCCTCACCGAGGACAGCGTGTTTGTTGCACCGGACCGGATGCTGGCCACGGGCATAGCGAACTTTTTGCACATTCGCTGCGATTCGCTGCAGTCGCTGCCGGCTGACAGTGCCGCCTTGATCCGGCGGTCGCCGGTCATCCGTCGCCGCAGCGGCGTCGAAAAATTCGAAGTCGATTTGCGCCGCCCCGAGTTTCGCCTCGCCGCCCGTCCGCTGAAAATCGCGGGTGTCGTATTCCTGTCGCCGCAATCGGCGCGCCACGGTGTTTTGCTGACACGAGTGCGCGGTCGCGAAGCGGTCGCGCGCTTGCAGAAAACCCAGCCCTACTCGGTGAGTCAGCCGGGCTGGCCGACTTTCAGGAAGCAGATTGCCGCCGCTCCCGCGTTCGAGTTGCGCAGAGGTGGTCATCCGGCGGAGGCCGCGGATGCGTTGCAGGGGCTGCTGGCGGACGACCTGCTTCCCGAGCTCTGAAAGAGGCGCGATTCGACACATCATTGTCGTGCCTGGCCGAGGGCCATGCGAACTGCGAGCATGGTGTAAGCCCGGGGCGGGCGGGATATCACCCAGCGCAGTACTCGCTGGCTCTGCGAGAGGCGATGCCATGGGCTCGCGGATGTGGCAACTTGAGTTCGCGCTGTATGTTCGCGTAACGCGAGCATTTCGTCGCTCGGGCGTACACGGCTCACGATATAGCGCGCCATCTCGGAGGCCGACCGCGACCACTCGATTCCAGGAAACGCCTCGATTCGCAGGCGGGAAAGAGACACGTCCGATAGCGTTCGGCGCGGGGCGATTACCCTAAGCAGTCGCGGGCACTCTGATATCAGCGTGGTGAGGATGCGAGTTGGAATGGCACGAGCGTAATAACGCGCCGTCAAATGAAGCGGTGGTAATAGCCACCGGTGCGCATGGTCGATGGCGCTCAGCCGCAGAAGCTCGTCCCAATCCCGATCCGTCATCTGGGAGGACAGCAGCGCGAGGTCGTGAAGATGCAGCAGGCGCAGTGAACGATCCGCCATGGCGCCGGCCGCGTGCAGCAACAGATGGCTCATGAGCGCGGCCCGGGATGGGTAGGGGTTCAGGCCGGGGCGGGGCTGTGTTGGTAACACCCAGTCGGTGACGTCCGCGGTGTCGAGCGGCAACGCCTCCCGGATGCGCTCGTGCAATTCAATCTTCAGGTAGTTATTGGCGTGCTCGCCAAGGCTGCAGGGCACGGCGTTGTCACCCTGAGTGAAGACGCTGTGTCTCGAGATCGAGAAAGCTTCGTGGAAGCCCAGCGACTCCAGCATCCGCGCCGTACGCTCCTTGTCCGCAGTCCTCACGAGCAGATCCACGTCCGCCATTGGACGCTCACCCGGCGCATACAGGCCCATCGCGTGCAGTTCCGCGCCTTTCAACGCGACGACGCAGATACCTTCAGCGCCGGCAGTCGTATGGACGAGCCGCAGCAGCTCTGCGATACGTGCATGACGAGCTGCGGTTTGTATCTTCTGCTGTGCCAGGAACTCGTTCCACTCCGCCGGCCCTTTCCAAGGCAACACACCTGATAGAAGGGCTGAGACACCGTGTATGGCGGCGACGGCGCGTGCAATTCGCCATTCGAAGTCGGACCATACCGGCGCGGATTCCGATGGCTGAGCGAGTTCGTGTGCGAGCGTTTCCGTCGTTTTGCGCAGAGCAGCCTGCAGGGCTTTCGGCGGCGGTAAGTCAGCCGCGGGTGTCATCTCAACAATCCCGTGTGTATCGGGCTGGCGGCGACAGTCGAGGCCGGGGATCCAGAGTGTTCGTCCTCAGTGCGGTAGTGGTGCTCGCGCGCGATGAGCAACTGCCACCGATGCTTCAGAGTGCGCTTTGCGTGACGATGCTCGGTGCTGTCCGCGGAAGCGTCCTCACGGTTATGCAGGGTTACCTGTTCGTGTAGCAGGTCTCTGATGGCGCGGTAGAAGTCCGACGTGTAGGTGCCCTGAAACATCATCTCCAGGTCGTTGCTGTCCTGCCAATGAGTCTTTCCGCGGAGTTGCTCCTTCACCAACTCGTAGAACTTCGTACCCGGCAGCGGGTACGACACACTGACACCCACATCATCGGGGCGGGCATCGTCGAGTAGCGCGCGGGTGGCCAGCAGGTCGCCGAGATCTTCGCCCAGATAGCCCAGCTGTATGAAGAATCCAACACGGATGCCGACGGCTCCGAGCCGTGCGCGCGCTGTCAGAATCTCGGCGACCTTCGTTCCTTTGTTCATTGCGTCCAGGATGCGTTGGCTGCCGCTCTCGGCTCCGATCCAGGCCTCTTTGCAACCCGCGTCCTTGAGTGCACTCGCCATCCGCTCGGTGATGAGATCGGCACGAGTCTGGATGGTGAAAGGGATCGAGCCGCCTGAGTCGCGGATCGCGCTGGCGAACTCCGTGACCCAATCGACGCGGAACCCGAAAATATCGTCGGCGAACCACACGTGGTCGGGCGCATGCATCCGCTTCAGGTGAGTCATTTCCGCGGCGACTTCCTTGGGGCTGCGCTGCAGGTACTGATTTCCCCAGATAGGCTTGGCGCACCAGGCGCAACGGAATGAGCAGCCCTTGGACGAGGCCATATTGAGGCTGAAGAAGCCGTGCGCCTGGCGCCAGATCGCGCGGTAGCGCTCGATGTCCACCAAGTCCCAGGCAGGTGGCACCGCTTGCCGGAAAGAGCGAGGCGAGTCGCTTCGCGCCGCGCTGACGCCTCCGCCTGCAAGGGTAACGAGTCCGGCCAGTCCGGCCACCAATCGACCGGTCTCTTGTGCGAGATCCGTGTCGAGGCGCGGCAGCAGCGCCATCAGTGTGTCCAGACCCTCGCCCAGGAGGACCACGTCGGCTCCGGCGCGCAAATAAGAGTCCGGGGCGTCGGTCGCATCGGAGCCGGCCGCGATGACGCGCGCCCCCTGCGCCTGCGCGTGGGCAACCATCTCGCAACACGCGTCGCGCATCTTGCCCAGGCACATCTTGCTGAGAAAGTTGAAATTATCCTCGTAGAACAGGACCAGCTGCGGATTGACGGTCCGCAGCAGTCGATCGTAGTCCCCGGTTCCGTCGGCCAGCATGGCGTCAAAAAATGACACCTGGTGGCCGGCCTGGCGCAACTGCGCGGCGACCTGCAGGGTCGCTAACGGCGGATACGGCTTGGCGCGTTCCAACTGTTTCTGGTCGAAGCGCAGAAAATAGGAATGGCAAACCAGAATGGAAAGCATTGTGCGCAGGCCCTCATCGACAGTCTCGTGCTTGAGGTGAGTTCGCGCGGTGCCCCTTCGGGTTCAAAGACGCCGGTACGCGGGAACGCCCGGGAACATTGCGTCGGCGTCCGGGAACGGTCGGGAACGGCCAGGGGAGCCTTGGGCCAGGCAGCTGAATTCGCCGGGAACGGAAACCTCCAGTGCGAACCGCGGCACTTACGGCAGACCCTACTGCACCTGAGTGAGCGCAATGTCGTCTTTTCAACACAAGCGTTTGGTCCCACTAGTGGCGGGCGCATTAGCTGTCATCACGGGTCTCGCAGGCTGCGCGGGCAATGGCGATGGCCTGAATTCCAAAGGGTTACCCGTAGGGTCGTCGAGCGGTGGCGGC
The DNA here is from genome assembly GCA_036270175.1 of Steroidobacteraceae bacterium. Taxonomy (GTDB): domain Bacteria; phylum Pseudomonadota; class Gammaproteobacteria; order Steroidobacterales; family Steroidobacteraceae; genus 13-2-20CM-66-19. Next base: position 14,294 of record DATBCZ010000122.1, read on the forward strand.
GGTGGTACCGGCACCACCGGGCCGTTCACGGCGGACTTTCAGTCGATCCAGGACAACGTCTTCACCCCGATCTGCTCGCCGTGTCACAGCGGCGCGAGCGCCCCCAAGGGGCTGATGCTCGATGCAGCTCACAGTTACAACCTCCTGGTCGGCGTTCCGAGCACCGAAGTGCCCTCTCTGAACCGCGTAAAAGCCGGCGATCCCGACAGCAGTTACATCATCATCAAGCTGACGAATGGCGCCGGCATCGTAGGCCAACAGATGCCGTTGGGTGAGACCCCCCTTCTGCCGGCCACCATCGATGTCATTCGCCAATGGATCACCAACGGCGCGCCGCCGGCCACGGCCGCGGCAACGTCTTCCGTTAACGCCATGGCGAAGATCCAGGCGCTCGCCCAGAAGACGCCGTCTCCCTTCAGCGTGACCCAGACATCGCCGCTCGACGCGGCGGTCATGGAAACGCCTGTCAATCACATCGTGGTCGCTTTCAACCACGAGGTCGACGCGTCGCTGGTGAACTACACGACCCTGACCGTCGAGCGGCTCGACACCGAAAACGCGGTTGAATCATCAATCGGCGCGACCCAGGTGCAGGCGACTCATCTCCCGGCGTATGCGGCTCTCGCCGAGGGTAATCCCAACGCAATCGTCATCACGCCCGTGGCGCCTCTTCTGCCCGGCACTTATCGGGTGACCGCGCGAGGTAGCGGTGGCGGTGCGCTGGCTGATCTCAACGCGCAGGCCATAGGCAGCGACTACTCCTTCACGTTCAATGTGGATGCCTCTCCATGATCAACCGGATTCCCCGGCTCCTCCTGCAGTGTCTGGCGATGGCACTGCTTTTTGTGGCGGTTCGCGCTCACGCCGAGCCCTATCTGGCCGTTCAGATGGGTCTTAAGTGCGGACAGTGTCACGTGAACCCGACGGGTGGCGGCTTGCGCACGGCGTATGGCGACGTATTCGCTCAGACACTCATGCCGCAGAAGCACGTCGATACCGGCAACGATGTCTGGACTGGCGATATCAACAAGTTCATCCGCATCGGCGGCGATCTGCGCTTCGACGGCACTGTCACACAGACGCCGAACACCAAGACCCTCAATACGTTCACGCTCGAGCAGACCCGGGTCTACCTGGAAGCCAACGTCGTTCCCGAGCGGCTGCTGGTGTATGTCGACGAGCAGGTGGCGCCTAACGGCGCACAGAGCCGCGAGGCTTATGGTGTCTATTGGTCTGCCAACCATGACTGGTACTTGAAGGCCGGGGAGATGTACCTGCCGTTCGGGCTGCGGCTGCAGGACCAGTCGGCCTTCATCCAGACCGCCTCCGGCATCAACATGACGACGTCTGACAATGGCGTCGAGTTCGGCTGGGAGCGTGGCCACTGGGACGCGCAATTTGCGCTCACCGACGGGACGGGAGGCTCCTCGAGCACCGATAACGGCAAGCAATACAGCGGGCAGTTGATATGGGTCGACTCGCGGTACCGGGTCGGCGCCGCGGCTAACTTCAACAACAAGTCCACCGGGAACAAGAGCGCGTTCGCGCTGTTCGGCGGCCTGCGCACCGGGCCGATCTCATGGCTTGCGCAGGCCGAGTACATCGACGATAAGTCCGCACAGGAGGGCACCACCATCATCGGACAGAAACAGCTGGCGTCCCTGGTGGAGGCCAACTGGTTGATCACGCGGGGCAACAACCTGAAGATCACCAGCGAGTTCTTCGACCCGGACCACAGGATCCCGAACAACAATCAGACGCGCTGGAGCGCCGTGTACGAGTGGACGCCGATCCAGTTCGTGCAGGTGCGCGGCGGGGTGCGCTACCAGGACGGCATTCCGCAGATCGATACACAACACACGAAACTATATTTCGTCGAGCTGCACGGCTTCTTCTGAGGTCAGGGCACCGTTGCCTGGCACGCCTCGATGAACTGCTGACGGGCAGAGGTCGAATCCACCTCGGCGGCCAGCAGGCGCACCAGCTCAGCGCGACTCGCGGCTTTCGCTGTGGCCCGGGTCACGAGAATTCTGGCCATGGGGCCCACGTGGTGGGCGAGTTTCTTTTCCAGCGAGTCGAGCACGGCTGCGTCGAGGGCGAGCGGGGTGGCCGTTGTAGAGTGCGGCCCGGCGGGTTCGGGGGGAATAGGCTTCGGAACATAAGCCGCGCGCGTACCTGTGGTCGCGTTCAGCAAAGCTGAGATGTGAGTGCTCAGCCTGGCGTAGTGGGGTCCCCGCGGCGGCGGAAACGCATCGAGCCAGTGTTGGGTGCTGAGAAAATACTCGAGGCTCCTGGCGGGAAGGACATCCTCGATTCGGAAGGGCAGGACGGGTACCTCCCTGTGCACGGCTCGCTCCACTTCACGCCGGACTTGCGGCGAGTCATTGCAGTGGGACGAGAAGACCAACACCATGATCCGCGCAGCCGAGATCGCGTCAATGATTTCGGCGGCCCAGTCCGCCGCCGGCGAGATGTCGCGCGGTGCGATCCAGACACCCAGGCCATCGGTCTCGAGTTGCGCGGCCAGTTGGAAAGCGCAGTCCCGGTCGGGCTGTGAATAGCTGACGAAGATGTCTCGCTGTATCACCTCTAAGGCTCCAGTAGCTTCATGGCTTTTTCGAGGCTGGTGCGCAGCCGGTTGAACGACCGTGCGAGTGCGCTCAGCTCGGAGCTGCCGCCGTCCGGAAACACGCCCGCCGAGCGGTTACCCATGCTGACTTCGTCGGCGATCGCGGCCATGTGTTGCACCGGTCGTACCACGAGAAAGTAAACGATGCTGTTGACGATGATGAGCAGTGTGATCAGCACGGCGGCGATCGCGAACACGATGTCTCGAAAGATGATGTCGGCGTTCGCGGCGGCTCCCGCCAGCGGCACCGAGACCACGTGCGCGCCAACTACCTCGTTGAGTTGCCACCCGAAACCGTTGTCGCCGCCATAGCGCGTGAGCAAGGTTGCCGGCGCGATCGAAGGGGCGCTGTGACAGGCCAGACACTCGTTTTCGGCCCGTATGGGCCTCGCCAGGTACAACGACCTACCGCTGGGCGTATCGCGCTCGCCAATGACCTCGTGGGCCGCGGGATCATTCCTGAATTGCTGAATCAGGTCGGACTCCCAGTCAGTGGCGCGATCGCGTGGGTTGGTGGGATTGAGTGTGGCTTCCTTATAGGAATAGGCGGGATGCTGCTCACGCAGCTTCAGAAAGTTCTGGGTGGCCGCGTAGAACGGTACGGTCTGGGGCAGGAATTCGGTCTTCATCCGCTCGGCCAGCAGCGGCAGGATCTCGAGGCTGGTATAGGTCCGGGTGGCGAGGGCGCTGTCCATCATCAGGGCGGCTTCGCGGGTGACCTGGCTCTTGGCATTGGTTTGTAACATCCCCCAGCACGCGTAGCCCAACACCACGCCCGCTATCGCCAGCGCCGTGCCGAGGGCGAGGTTGAGTCGGACCATTAGCTTCATTGACATGTCCCTGGGCGGCTCAGGCGAGCGGCAGATGGTGCGGCCGGACGAGCAAATTCCAGTCTTGATGCTCCTCCAGGATCAATGCCAGGGCGGCCTCGATCGCGGCCTTGAGCGCTACAGTGTTGTCTCCGGTGGTTGGTTCGGCGACCGCTGTTTGAATATTCCGCCTCGCGCCTTCGAGCTCCTTGGTCAAGCGCTCGGAAGTCATGCCGAGACGATACGCTTCCGACTGCGCAAGTGCTCCGTGCAGTGATGCGCCAAGCGCGGGAAAGAACGTCGTGACCAGCGACAGCCAGAGGGTATGGATCACCAGGTGCAGGATAGCCGCAACTGCGGTCAGTCCAAACAGACTAGCGTTGATCGCGTGGACTCGATGAAGGAGGGCGTGTTGCCGAGCCGCGATTTGATGGTGATAGCGTCGCTGCAGTTCCAGGATGTCCAGCGCCCATTGCGCGTAACTCGCTACAAACGCTGCATCCGCCCAGGCGTTGGCAACCTGCTCGCGTGCCAGGGGCTCGATACGGGCGCAAAGAATCCCGACGTCGTCCACGGTTCGCAGGTGCTGCCCTGGATCGAATGCGCGCACATACCAGTTGGCTTCGTCAGCTGGTTTGCTGAAGTCGAGTAGGGGAGTCAGCAGCGGGAGGTACCACGTCAGCTCGGCGGTGGTCCTGGCACGCAACCATTCGCCCTGCCAGTCGCGACGGTGGCCCCACCAATAGATCGCGCTGACCGTACCGATGATGATGACTTCTCCAGCCGCCCATGCTCCTGCATAGGGGTGCAGGAGATGGCTTGGGCTGTCCCACCCCAACGCCAACGGCAGGACCGCGCACAGCACGGCGAGTGCGCTCAGCAGGTATATCGCCCAGAAGCCACTGCGATAGCGATTGCCAAACCGGACCGCGCGCTCATCGAACCGGCGATGCTCCATTTCTATGGCCGTGATCACGGGCTCGAGGCGCTGTGGGGGCCTGGACAGGCGTGCCGGCTGCAGCGGCTCCCAATGTATCCCCAGGAGCAACAGACGCTGAATGACCTGGTGGAGTGCCATGAGCGACTCTCAGGTGACGATCTCGTAGGTGGTGGTAAATATGGGCTCCGCCACAATGCCGAGGCTGCCGTCGCCGTAGTCGACGAGCCAGTCGTTTGGCTGGCCGCTCAGTCGCGATACTCCGTCCGCGAGCAGAACGTCGAACGGCTCCTGCACCTGGACGGCCATGATGCGGTTGGGAAGACTGGTATACCGGCCGTCATCGCCGGCCTGCAGTGGCGGTACCGGACGGTATTTTTGGGCAAAGTGCAGGCGCGACACCCGCCAATGCTCTCCGGAGGTGCCGGTGATTATGGCGTCTCCCGGGAGTGCCTGGACGAGCCCTTCGCGAGTCTTTACGGTGCAGGCTGTTGGTGTGAACCGCACATCGACCTCGCGAACGATTTTGCGCGCGGACATCCGTTTGGGATGGGCGCTGACCAACTGCGAATACCCCGGTCGGGCGGTGGAGCGGAACAGCGGTCGCGCCGGCGGGTTCACTTCAGGAACCCGGGGGCTGCGATCGGAATGACACGCCGCTGTTCATAGGTACCCGGTCGTTATTCACACGGCTTCGGCGCCGCATTTTTTGTAATTTGCGGGCGGAGTGTGCCGGAACGCTATTCAGGCCGCAATGAGTGGGAGAGCCTAGGCCCTGACTCGCCCGCCGGCGCTGAGGGGTGCCGCGTTACTGCGGCGCGCGGTCAGTCAACGCAGGTGATACCCGGCGGCAACGGCGCCCAGAGGTGGCCGCCTCGACTCGTAAAATGAATATTGCGGCGCCGGAAACCCGGGGTGGGCGAACGCGCCGACCGGGATCGCGACGTACTGACTGGAGCGACCGGCCATGGTAACCGCATTCTTCGCGAACCGGGCCTGCGCCCCGAACACGCTGCCGGTGCGCAGCTGGCATGCATGGCAGTGGCAGACGGAGACGCGCAGCGGCTCGGCTGTGGTCTCGGCCTCGAATTGTCCGCAACTGCAATGGGCGTGGCGGGTGGTCATGAGATCGCTTCTGTGTCGACTATTCTGGAGTCATCTTTAAGAGCGGCTCTTGGGGAATCAAGCCCCATGAACTCGCGAAGCCTGACGTAGGGGATGCGGATCGAGGCGTCGGTTGCAATATCCA
>DATBCZ010000123.1:0-4283 GCA_036270175.1 Steroidobacteraceae bacterium
AGGACGCCGCCCGAAAAGGCATCGAGGGCTCTGTCGATGTCAGCTTCACGGTGACTTCGCAAGGGAAGGTAACCGACGTCCTGGTCCTCGACGCCGAGCCATCGGAAATCTTCAACAGGTCCGCCGTCGCTGCGGTCCGCCGTTGGAAGTACGATCCGAAGACGATAAACGGCGTCCCCGTCGAGTCGCATCAGCAACTGCGCCTGCAGTTCAAGCTCGACTCGCGCGGCCGTTGACGCCCGACTCTCAGCGACTCTCCAGCAAGGCAACGATCGCGGTGAGGTGACGCCGCGTGGCTGTGTCAGCCGCATCGCTCCCATCCTGATTGTGAAGCGCCGTGTTGGCGCCGGCTTGCAGCAGAACCCGACAAACCTCCGTGTGCCCCTCGCGAGTCGCCACAATAAGCGGGGTGTTGCCCGCCGCATTCTGGGCATCGACCGACGCCCCGCCGTCTAGGAGCGTGCGCACGACCGCCACGTCACCAAGCGCGGCTGCCGAGATCAGCGGAGTGTCGCCCCCAGTATTCTTCGGATCGGGCAGTAGTCCTTTGCGTAGCAGGCGCTCCACGACGCCGGCGTGCCTGGCCTGTACCGCGGCGAAGAGCGGTGACTGTTGGAGCGCCGATCCGTCGACAGGCGAGCCGGCAGCCAGCAGTTTGTCGACAATCTGTTCATTGCCGCCACTCGCGGCAAACCACAAAGCGTTACGACCGAGACGGTCTCTGATTGTGAGATTCGGCTTCGCCGCCATCACGATTTCCACTATCTCCGGATCCGGCGCCGCCACGGCGACCATGAGCGCCGTCGCTCGACCCGGGTACACGGCGTTGATGTCAGCACCGGCGTCGAGAAGCAATTTGACAGCGGTCACGTCTCCAGCGCGCGTAGCACGCACGATCGGTGGATCGTCGGTAACTCCACGTATGTCAGGGGGCACGCCCTTTCCTAACAGCGCATCGAGTACGTCGGTAACTCCATGCGCTGCGGCGTACCCCAAGGCTGTCGTGCCATCGTTATTGGCAACGTTCGCAACGGCCCCGGCTTTCAACAAGGGTGCGATGACCGTCGCCGCATGGTACTTCGCTGCGACGATCAATGGCGTGTCGCCATACGGTGTGGGTTCGTCAGCCCGAGCGCCGGCGGCCAAGAGTGCTTCGACGGCGTCTGCATCGTCCCGACTCGCCGCGATCGCAACAGCCGGCCAGTTATCGTATAACTCGCCAGGACGTGTCGGATCGACGCCCGTCTCCACCCGCACCATCGCGACTTTCAAACTACCAGTGGCTCCGGCATCGCGCAGAAGCCGCGCGACCTCCGTGTGTCCGGTCTTCCCGGCTACGTCCAACACCGTCCAACCGTCTGCGTTCACGTCGTTGAACGACGCGTGGGCGGCGAGAAGCCGCGCGGCATGCTGCGTTCGACCAACGCGAGCCGCATAGAAGAGCGCAGTATTTCCGACGCTGTCATGCGCATTGAGTTTCTTGGTCCCCGCCATGACCGCGTCGAAAATGGGCTGGCTTTCTGCTTCGGCGGCGAGCATCAGCGGGGTCACTCCGAAATGGTCGGCGTGGTCCGCAGATGCGCCCGCCGCCAGTAACCGCTTCACCGCAGTCTCCGATCCGCTCGTTACCGCGTACGACAATGGTGGGCGCCCAAAGGCGTCCGCGGTCTCCACGCCCGCCGCTTTGACGAACGTCTCGACAGACTTCTCATCTCCGTGCCGGATGGCCCAGATCAACAACTCCCGCGCGAGTTGCACATCACCCGATGCACTCCGTGTCGGAGCAATAGCGAGACCCGCCAGGGCTCGTGAAGCCTCTGGGTAGGATTTTTCGGCCGCGGCCGCCAGCCAATGCCGTGCGTCGGCCTCCGACACCGGGGTGCCCAGGCCATTGGCATAAACGAGCCCCAGCAGATACTCCGACTGCACGTCGCCATGCTCCGCCGCGAGCTGCAACTCATGAAGGGCCGCGGCGAATTGCTTGGTCCGCAAGAACGCCTTCGCCTCCGCTGCCGGAGGACTATCAGGCGCCCGCACGCCGGCAGTCCGTTCGCCGGGAACCCGCGATTTCGCCGCGGCCGTGACGGAGGCCGCAGTCCGATGCTGCGGAATCACACCGCATGCGGCCAGCGCCAGCAGCAGGCAGGCGCAACACACCTGGAGCAGTTTCATGCGGTCTCGTACCTGTGTCGCCGTTCGCAGATTTTGTGGCGCCGGATACACGCCGCGCGCCGACAAAGTAACCTCGTGTTTGGATTGAACAAAGACGTCGCCTTTCACCGACATGTGCTGCAGACAGGTACCCATTGTTGATGAAAGTGGCGCGCGAGTCTGCGAACCGCGACGCTTGGACGCTTTGTTTGACACGAGATACAACTAGGGTGCGTTCCTGTTCGACGACCTGACGGACGCTTATGTCACCTCGGGATACTTACTGGTTCCTCGCCGGCGCGGCATCGGGCCTGATGGCGGGGGCGCTCGGCATTTACCTGCTCATCGGCACGGAGAAGAACACCCACTCCACCCTAACCAACACATCCAGTCTGTCGATGCCGGGAGATAACTGGCCCAGCGTGGCCGACACCAGCATTGCAGCTACCGATAAACCGAAGGGCGCCAACGCTGGCGCACTCGATGAGGTCACCCGTAGTCTTGCCGAGCGGCTTGCAAAAAAAGGAGGAACAGACGACGAATGGCGCCTGTTGGCGCAGTCGTACGATTACATGGGAAGAACTGACGAAGCGCGTGCTGCACGCACGCACGTGGCTGCGACGGAAGGCAGCCGAATTTCCGGAACCGTACAAATCTCGGCCGAACTCGCCGGGCAGGCGGCTCCCGGTACCACTCTCTTCATCTACGCGACCGATGGCTCCACATCGGGGCCGCCCCTCGCCGTCCTGCGACTGCGGGTGGATCGCTGGCCGGTCTCATTCGTGCTCGATGACGCGGACGCCATGATTCCCGGCCGGAATCTCTCCGCTGCGAAAACCGTGCAGCTCGAAGCCAGGATTTCGCAAAGCGGCGAGGCACTGCCGCGAGCCGGTGACCTGGTCGGCAAGCTGGCCAACGTGGACCCACATACCACGCGGGCCGTCAACATCTCGATCGACCACAAAATACGCTGACGGCTCCTCATGCGGCAAGCACGCACACGCTTCTCACCTGAACGAGCGCTGTTCATCGCCGCCGCGCTCGTACTGGTATTCGGCACACAGATGCCGGTCACCAGTTACATGAGTCCGAGAAGCGGCATCGGCTATGCACTCGGAGTCTGCGGTGGCGTCCTGCTCCTGGTGCAATCCCTGTACCCCTTCCGCAAACGGCTGCTCTCGTTCCGCCTGCTGATCATGCTGGGAACCGTAGCCCCGCTGCTGATCCTGGTGCACTGTGGGTTCAGTCTGGGAGCCACCAATAGCAACATCGCCCTCGTCGCCATGTTGCTGGTCGCCGTCAGTGGCCTGTTCGGCCGTTACTGCTACGCGAAAACCCACTCCTGTACCGACGGACGTAAAGCTACCCTCGCCGAACTCGAGCGCCGTGCACACGAGATCAAGGAGCGCGGTAGCAGACTTCTGCTGCTGCCCGAACTGGCCGAGCGTCTCCACAATAAAGAGCGCGAGATTCAGGAGGTGGCGGACTGGACCGGACCCAACATCGTCCTCGCCCCCTTTGCTGTCGCCGGGCGACACGCCGAGAGCCGCCGCCTGCTCTGTGACTACGCCCGCGCCGCGATCGACGGCAATGCCGCCCGCCACAAGGCCATAGCGGCGCAACGAGAGCGTATCGAACAAGTGACTTTCGATTACATCTCACAGCGATTGCGGGCGACGCGCGAGATCGTCGAATTTCGGGTGTACGAACGCCTGTTCGCGGCCTGGCGGGTCGTGCATGTGCCGCTGTTCCTCATTCTCATCGCGGCCGGCATCGTGCATGTCATTTCGGTGCACGTTTACTGATGCGCACTAACTGACGGCGGGCAAGGAATGCTCGCGTTACGCAAATACGCGAGGGCGCTGGTTTTCGTGTCAATCGCGCTGTCCTCCGGTCACGGGGCAGGCGCCGCTATCCTCGAGAAGCTGATCATGCCCGGCCCGGTCTCGGCCGCCCACGCAAAAATCGAAGGCGAGTGCGCCGATTGCCACGACCGCTCCAATCGGCCCAGGCAGACTGCGCTCTGTCTCGAGTGCCACAAAGACGTGGCGGAAGACATCCGCAGCAAGACCCGCTACCACGGACGAATGCCAGAGGCCGGCGCGGGCGAGTGCCGCGGTTGCCACTCAGAG
>DATBCZ010000124.1:0-2935 GCA_036270175.1 Steroidobacteraceae bacterium
GTTGAAGACGGTTGCCGAGTTCGAGATCAAGTACTGCCAGTTTCTGGATGCAGCGGGCAGTCTCGCGGCCGGCGCGCCACCCCTCGCCAGCGACACCGACGAGTTGCTCAAAATGTACCGCGTCATGACGCTGGTGCGCGCTTTCGACACCAAGGCGGTAAACCTGCAGCGTACCGGGAAGCTCGGGACCTACGCATCCTGCCTCGGACATGAGGCGGCGCACGTGGGCGTTGCCGCCGCCATGCACTCGGAGGACGTACTCGTCCCGGTGTATCGGGAGTTCGGCTCCCAGATATGGCGCGGCGTGAAAATGTCGACCATCCTGACGTTTTGGGGTGGCGACGAGCGCGGCTGCGACTACACCGCAGCCCGAGAGGACTTCCCCTGGTGCGTGCCCATCGCCACGCAGATGCTCCACGGGGCCGGCATCGCAATGGCGATGAAAATCCGCGCCCAGGAACGCTGCTCCATGACTTTCATCGGTGATGGCGGCACCTCGGAGGGCGCGTTCTATGAGGCCATCAACCTCGCCGGAGCCCGCGCGCTGCCCGCCGTGTTCGTCATCGTCAACAACGGCTGGGCAATCTCGCTACCTATCGAACAACAGACAGCGACGAAAACGCTCGCGCAGAAGGCGATCGCGGCTGGCATCCCCGGAGTTCAGGTCGACGGCAACGACGTCATCGCCGTCCGTCACATTACTAGCGAGGCGGTGGCGAGAGCCCGTCGCGGTGAAGGTCCGACACTCATCGAGGCGCTCACCTATCGCCTCGGCGACCACACGACGGCAGACGACGCAAGCCGCTACCGCGACCAGAGTGAGGTGAAGGAAGCGTGGGGTAAGGAGCCTCTACCCCGCCTGCGTTCGTATCTCATGAAGTTACGAGTCTGGGATGACGCACGCGAGACTGCGCTGAAGGCCGAATGCGCCCGCGAAGTGGAAGCCGCCGTCGACGAATACCTAAGCGGACCAAAGCCCTCCACGGACGAGATGTTCGACCATTTGTTCGCGAACCCGCCCAAGGGGTTGGCTGAGCAGCGCGAAGTCGCGCGCCGCTACGCAGGCAGCGCACAGCACGGGGGGGGCCAAGGCACCGGCGGTAAGCACGCCGTAGGCCATCACGTCGGCGGACAGCAGGCCGGGAACACGGGTGGCGCCAGCACTCACCACGCTAGCGCCCACAACGCCGCAGGACATGGCGCCGGCCACGGCCGAAACGGCTCCGGCGGCCACTAGGTTTCCCGTCCCTCATGGCCAAAGTTACGATGATCGAAGCCATCAACCGCGCGCACGCGTGGGAGATGACGCACGACCCGACCGTAGTGGTGTTGGGAGAGGACATCGGAATCAACGGTGGTGTCTTCCGGGCGACGGCGGGACTGCAGGAGCAGTTCGGCAAGGATCGCGTGCAGGACACGCCGCTCGCAGAAGGCATGATCGCCGGAATGGCCATCGGCATGGCGACCCAGGGACTGAAGCCGGTCGCAGAAATCCAGTTCATGGGTTTCATCTACCCTGCCCTGGACCAGATCGCCAACCACATGGCCCGCATGCGCAACCGCACCCGGGGCCGCCTCACCTGCCCGGTGGTCATGCGCATGCCTCACGGCGGCGGCATCCATGCACCGGAACATCATTCGGAAAGCCTGGAGGCGATGCTCGCGCATCATGCCGGGCTGAGAGTGGTGTGTCCCTCCTCGCCTGCGCGCGCCTACGGTCTATTGCTCGCGTCGATCCGCGATCCCGATCCGGTCATCTTTCTCGAGCCCGCTCGCATGTACCGACTGGTGAAACAGGAAGTAGCGGATGACGGGCAGGCATTGCCGCTCGACGTCTGTTATCGCCTGCGCGAGGGCTCGGATGTCACGGTCGTTACCTGGGGCGCGATGGTGACCGAAACACTGCGCGCGGCCGACACGTTGGAGAGCGAAGGCGTGAGTTGCGAGGTGCTCGATCTCGCAACACTGTCTCCGATCGATCACGACACGATTCTCGAGTCGGTGGTGAAAACGGGCCGGCTCGTCATCGTGCACGAGGCGCCCCGCAACTGTGGCATCGGCGCGGAAATCGCCGCCACCGTCGCCGAGCACGGGCTGTACGACCTGAACGCACCGATAAAGCGTGTCGCAGGTTATGACACGATCATGCCGTTAGCCCGCCTCGAATACGACTACATCCCGAACGCTGCGCGCATCATGGACGCCGTGCGCGAAACCCTTGCCGCATGATTCCACACGGCCGCCGAGGTACGGAGCGCAGATGACGACTTTCAATCTCCCGGATCTCGGCGAAGGTCTCGCCGAGGCGGAAATCGTCCGTTGGCACGTCAACGTCGGTGACGCTGTCACGGTCGACCAGCCCATGTTGGCTGTCGAGACCGCGAAGGCGGTCGTCGAAGTGCCCGCGCCGTTTTCGGGGATTGTGAAGACGTTGTACGGACAGCCGGGCGATGTCATCGCTACAGGCGCGCCGCTGATAGATTTTGAGTCGGTCAAGGGCGCCGCCCGCAACTCCTCCGCCGACGCCGGCACCGTCGTAGGCAACATGCCCACAAGCGACACCGAACTCATCGAAACCGCCCACGCCGGCAGCAGCACCTACAACCGGACCAACGGCGGCACCAACTCCGCAAGTGGCGCCAACTCCGTTGCCGGCCCCAACACCGCAGGCGGCCGCCTACGCGCCGCCCCCGCCGCCCGTGCACTCGCCAAACGCCTGGGCGTCGACCTCATCGGACTCAACGGCTCCGGCCGCGGCGGCGTCATTGTAGTCGACGACGTCATCACCCACTCGAGTCTCATCACTCACTCGAGCGCCATTGCCCGCTCGAACACAACTCCCGGCGCTTCTAACGCAACTGCGGCGCGCCCCTCCTTCGAAGGCGGCGAAAAACTCCGTGGCCTCCGCCGAGCCATGTCCCAAAGCATGAGCCTC
>DATBCZ010000125.1:0-2633 GCA_036270175.1 Steroidobacteraceae bacterium
GGGCGATTTTGTGTGACGCCGCCCACGTTTTTTGCCGACGGGGCACGCTTTGAGACTTTCAAATCCCTTTCATTTTAGCAGGGCGGCCAGGAACTTTCGCAAACCGCGCCACACTACGAGTGGGATCTCGTGTCCCCCCTCGAAGGGCGTCCATGTGAGCTGCGCCGCACTTTCCAACAGAAAGTCGCGCAGGCGCTCGCCCGCCGCGAAAGCCAGGTCCCGATCGGTCGCTCCGTGGCTGAGGAATACTGGCAGATTCCGCAGCCGTTCGCGCTGGGGCTCCCACTCGCTCAGGGCCACGCGTGAGGTTGACAGCAGTGCGAGGCCGTCGACGCGTTGATTGCCGCGCAGCACCCAATCGAGCGCCAGCATTCCACCCTGAGAGAAGCCTCCTATTATTATCCTGCGGCTGGACGTGCCGTCCGGCTTTATCCCTGCTGTAACCGCCGCGAGGAACTGCCCAAACTGCTCGCGTGCCGCTGCAAGGCCGTGGGGGTGGTCGTTCGCGAGGTCCCGCGGTCCGACGCGGAGGGCGGATTCCCGAGCCGCCAGGTCCACCTCCCACCAGGCATGAGCGCCGTTGGGACTGGAGACCGGGCCTTGCGGGAGAAGGAAGTAAGCCGGGATGCCTATGGAGTGAGCGAACGGCGCGAGGTCCGCGGGCTGCATGGCGTACCCGTGAAGTAACACCAACGTCAACAGTGCATCCGGGTTACCGACGGCGGTGGTGCGAAGACCCGCGATATCGAGAATGCGCTCGCCCCTTGGTGCGCGAGCATTGCCAGCGGCGCGGTCGAGCGTCATGAGCGAATCTCGATCTTCGCGGCGGTGTGTGCGTTGAGAGCGTGGACTCGGCCGCGCAATGGGCGCTCGGACTCGTGTGGAATTCGCGCGAGGGACAGCGTCTTTTCGCCGCCCGGCGCGAGGTGAAAGTAAGCATCGTCGGCGCGAAAGCCCTCGCTCTCGATCCATACTGACTGCGCAAAGCGGCGCGTTGTGATTTTCAAGTCGAATGTGTCACCCCGGGCGATGGCCGTAGCGCTCAGCCCGATGTCGAAGTCTCGCGAGGCCTGGAGCCCTCCCACCATATGGAATGCCTGGGCCAACACGCTATCGCTCGAATCGGTGACTGTCGCCACCACCAGGTCGTGAGGGGGCGGTCCAAAGCGGTACGCATACGAGAGGTCGAGAAAGCCCTCGAACAGGTCTGCCGCGGCAAGCTCGACCGCGTCGCGACCGGGGAGTGTCAGTGTCCGGGTCGCGCTGCCGACACCGATCTCACCGCCCCGATATAACTTCAACTCCAGGGTCGCCACCAACGGCGCGGCGTGCTCATTCGTCACGTGCAGGTAGAGTCCGTTGCCGCCTTCGTCGCTGATCGCAAGCGCGATGGGCTGCGATGCCCGGCGAATGTAGTGATACGCCGCCTTGGGTGTACCGAGCGCGTCGACCACCCCCCAGCCGGCTCCACACCACAGGTCGCGCCAGAACCAGATCAGAGCCCCGCGGCACGTCGAGCGTTTGCGGCGCCATTCTGCGAGCACCTTCGCCATGACCTCGCCGGAGACCACCCGGCTGAGTGCCAGGTAGCGCTCGTGATCGGCATACCGCAGCTCGAGTGGTTCGACCTTGAAAAGCAGCTTCAAGTAGTGATCGCGCACGTCGTCGAAGTCCCAACCGGCGCCCAGGTCGCGTGGGGTGCGCGCTTTCCAGGCCGGGTGGTGACAACGGATCGCCGCGCCTCCAGGCATTTTCGCCAGCGTGCGCTCTTCCGGGATGTTGGCGAATGCCAGGCACTCGGAGGCGAAGCGGACCTCCGCGCGGCGCGCATCCTCCAACGGCCGCAGATAAGCTCCCACTCCATAGTATGAGGTCGTGCCGGAATTGCCCTGGTGTGGAAACGAGCCGCCGTGAGCGCTCGAGGGCCAGTAGGGCACCTCGGGGCAGAGCTCCCGGGACAGTTGCGCGAGTTGCTCGTGAAACAACCGCGGAGACCAGCTTTCGCGGGGCGCACCCCACATCGCCGCCTGTTGCTCGCCTTCGCTGTTGCCACACAGGAGAGTCAGGCAGGGGTGCGTGGCCAGCCGGCCGAGCTGTTGGCGCGCTTCGGCCGCGACGGAGGCGGCGAAGCCGGCGTCGGATTCGGGATACTCCATGTTGGCGAACATGAAGTCCTGCCACAGGAGAATACCGTTGGCGTCACACAACTCGAGGAAGGCGTCGCTTTCGTAGACCATCGTGCCGCCGACGCGCAGCATGTTCATGCCCGCGGCCCGCACTTGCTCCAATTCGCTGCGCAGGGCGTCGGCGGGGGTATCCAGGCTGACGGGGTCGGGGGGTGTCCAACATGCGCCGCGGCAGAAAACCGGCACGCCGTTGATGCGGAGCGCGAAGTCCCCCGCCTGCGTGTCGAGAGAAATGGTGCGGAAACCTATTTGGCCCAGGTCGACCTGCAGGGCGGTTTCATCGGGAGTGACCGTTATCTCCAGACGCGCTTCGTAGAGGGCTGGCTCACCATGGGTATGCGGCCACCACAAGGCAACGTCCGGAATCTCTAGTCGGCCACCAGCTGAGCCCGCGGTAAGTTGTAGCGCGATCGAGTGCCGTCGGTCCGCGCCGCGAGTTACGACTAG
>DATBCZ010000126.1:0-8740 GCA_036270175.1 Steroidobacteraceae bacterium
GCGGGCGGCCCACCGTTCTTGGGCAAGTTTCGCGGCGGCAAGAATACCAAACTAACGATGCAATGGTCCCCCTCGATTCCCTAGGTAAGCTTACGACTTACTGATGAATATTCGTCGCCCGCGGCGCTCGCCCGCCGGTCAGGTGTAGCTTAGTCGCCACGGTTGGGAAACAGTTCCCGAGGGCTGCCTCCAGGCCCCCGCTTGGTTCTCGGGGCAATTAGTACTAAAATAGTCCTAGTTTCAAGAAACCCCAGTAGCCCCTGCTAGCTATGCTGCGCATTAGCCGTCTCACTGATTACGCCACCGTGGTTCTGGCCACGCTCGCCGAGCAGCCAGAGCGCGTGCAGACCGCTACCTCGCTCGCCGAACAGACGCGGATAGCGGCACCGACAGTGAGCAAGCTGCTTAAACAGCTTCAGAGGGCGAACCTTGTGACCTCCACGCGGGGACTCCATGGTGGATACCAGCTCGCGAGGCCCGCCACCCAGATCAGCGCGGCCGCGATCCTGGATGCCCTGGAGGGCCCGGTCGCCCTGACCGACTGCGCCGCCGGCCAGGGTCATTGCGAAATCGAGGAAACCTGCCGCGTCGGCCGCGTCTGGCAACGCCTGAACCTCGCCATTCGCCGTTCTCTACACGACGTTAGCCTCGCGCAGCTGGCCGGCATCGACTCCTCGCAAGTGCGACTGCCGACGCTCGAGCGCGAAGTGAAGCTTGCCACGCCGCGCGTGCCGGTCCGGTCGTGATCACCGATTTACTGCTTCGACATACCTTATGAGCGAATCTGCCAAACAGTTAGAAAGTCTGATCGCACGCGGCTACCAGCATGGCTTCGTGACCGATATCGAGTCGGACACCGTCCCGCCCGGGTTGGATGAGAGCGTCGTACGGCTCATCTCGCGGAAAAAGAACGAGCCCGCCTTCCTGACGGAGTGGCGGCTCAAGGCGCTGCGCCACTGGCTCGAGATGGATGAGCCTCACTGGGCTCACGTGAAGGTCGCCCCGATCGACTACCAGGCCATCTCTTATTACTCGTCGCCGCGCGCCAAGACGGATGGTCCGAAGAGCCTCGAAGAGGTTGACCCGAAGCTGCTGGAAACCTACGCGAAGCTAGGGGTTCCACTCCACGAGCGTGCACGGCTCGCCGGCGTCGCTGTGGATGCGGTATTCGACAGTGTCTCGGTCGCGACGACGTTCAAGGAACGGCTCTACGCTGCCGGTGTGATCTTCTGCCCCTTCTCCGAGGCTGTGCAGAAGCATCCCGAGCTGATCGAGCAATATCTCGGTACCGTCGTGCCGCAGTCGGATAATTTCTTCGCCGCCCTCAACTCGGCGGTCTTCACGGACGGCTCCTTTGTCTATGTACCCAAGGGCGTGCGTTGCCCGATGGAACTGTCGACCTATTTCCGCATAAACGCCGCCAAGACGGGGCAGTTCGAGCGAACCCTCATCATTGCGGACGCCGGCAGCCATGTGAGCTATCTCGAGGGCTGCACCGCGCCCATGCGCGACGAGAATCAGCTGCACGCGGCGGTCGTGGAGCTTGTGGCTCTCGATGACGCCCACATCAAGTACTCGACGGTGCAGAACTGGTACCCGGGTGATGCGCATGGCGTGGGCGGCATCTACAACTTCGTCACGAAGCGCGGCGAGTGCCGTGGCCGCAACTCGCACATCTCCTGGACCCAGGTCGAGACGGGCTCGGCGATCACCTGGAAGTACCCGAGTTGCGTACTGCGGGGCGAGGGCTCGATCGGCGAGTTCTACTCCGTGGCGACGGTGAACAACTACCAGCAGGCCGACACCGGCACGAAGATGATCCACATCGGTCCCAACACGCGCAGCACGATCGTCTCGAAGGGCATCTCGGCCGGTCACGGCCAGAACACCTATCGCGGACTGGTGAAGATGCTGCCGAGCGCCCACGGCGCCCGTAACTTCACACAGTGTGACTCACTGCTGATGGGCGGAAAGTGCGGCGCCCACACATTCCCCTACGTCGAAGTGAAGAACCCGTCGGCGACGGTGGAGCACGAGGCGAGCACCTCGAAAATCAGCGACGACCAGCTTTTCTACTGCCTGCAACGCGGCGTTTCTCAAGAGGATGCGGTGAATATGATAGTGAGCGGCTTCTGCAAGTCGGTGTTCAAGGAGCTGCCGATGGAGTTCGCCGTGGAGGCGCAGGCCCTGCTCGCGGTCAGCCTCGAAGGTGCGGTGGGCTGATCATGTTGAAAATCGAGAATTTGCAGGTCAACGTCGACGGCAAGAAGATCCTTAACGGGGTCGACCTCGAAGTGAATGCCGGCGAGGTGCACGCGATCATGGGGCCGAACGGCTCCGGGAAGAGCACCCTCGCCTACGCCCTCGCGGGTCGCCCGGGCTATGAGATCACCGGCGGCAAAGTTACTTTCGGCGACCGTGACCTTCTGGCCCTCGCGCCTGAAGAGCGTGCCCACGAGGGAGTGTTTCTCGGGTTCCAGTACCCGGTCGAGATCCCAGGCGTGAACAACGTGTATCTGCTGAAGGCCGCGCTCAACGCCGCGCGCAAGCATCGCGGCCTGCCCGAAGTGGATGCGTTTGAATTCCTCACGCTCGTGCGCGAGAAGATGAAGGTCATGCACATGGACGAGGCCTTCCTCTCCCGTGGCGTGAACGAGGGCTTCTCCGGCGGCGAGAAGAAGCGCAACGAGATTCTGCAGATGCTCATGCTCGAGCCGCGTCTCGCGATTCTCGACGAGACGGATTCCGGGCTCGACATCGACGCCCTGAAGGTCGTAGCGAACGGCGTGAACACCCTGCGCTCACCGGAGCGGTCGGTGGTTCTCGTGACCCACTATCAGCGGCTGCTCGATTACATCGTTCCCGACTTCGTCCATGTCCTGGTACGGGGACGTATCGCCCGTAGTGGTGATAAGTTGCTCGCGCACGAGCTCGAGAAGCGCGGCTACGACTGGATCAGCGAAGAGGCGGCGTAATGGCGGCCTCCCTTGCAACACGAATAGCCGAGCAACACGCGGAGGCGGCGACGTCACTGCCGGGTGATGTGGTTAGTCGGGATCGCCGGCGGAGTGCGATCGAGACACTGGCGGTCGAGGGACTGCCGACGACGCGCGATGAGAATTGGAAGTACGCGAACCTGCGACCGTTGGATAAGGTCCGGTTTGCGCCGCCGGTGGTTGCCAAGGGGGGCGCGTCGCCGAACGTAACGCTGACGGATCTGCCGGCTGCGGTAGAGGGCTACGCGCGGTATGTATTCGTGGATGGAGTGTTTGCCGCAGCGCTGTCTTCGCCAGTTGGAAAGGCGGGAATTACGGTCACGTCGTTGCACGACTCGCGGACTGCAGCTGAGTCGACGGCCGCGCCGGACATCGTTCGCGCCAACGCGTCATCGCTTCGCCCAACCACTGCGCACTCGCCCACTGGCTCCGCCGCCCGCATGCCGTCGAAAGACGCACGCTTCGCCCTTCTGAACGATGCCTTCGCCACCGACGGCGCCTCAATCCGCGTGGCCCCCGGCACTGACTGCCCCACCTGCATTGAACTGGTGTTCGTCGCGCAGGTCGAGTCGCAGACGGCCTCCTCCTACCCCCGCGTTGAATTGCATGTCGAACCCAACGCACGCGTCGGCCTCATCGAGCGCCACGTGAGCGTCGGCTCCGGCGCTAACTTCGTGAACGCCTCCGTCCGCGTCGACATCGCTCGCGGCGCCACGGTTAATCACTACCTTGTTCAGGAATCAGGCGCCAAAGCCGTCTGGTTCAACACTCTTTCGGCCATCCTTGCCCAAGACGCGGTCTATAAGCTCCACTGCGTGAACGTCGGTGGCCTCTCCGCGCGCTCGACCATTAACGTGCAACTCGCGGGCGAGCGAGCCGACGCCTCGATCTCAATGGCCTCGCTAGGCGACCGCCAGCAGATTCAGGACGCCTTCGTTCTCGTCGAGCACGTAGCGCCCCGCGCGCATTCCACGCAAACATTCCGTGGCATCGCCGCCGGTCGCGCCCGAGTCGCTTTCAACGGAATGGTGGTGGTCCGGAAGGACGCCCAGGGCACCGACTCGCAACAGTCTCTCCGCGGCTTGCTTGCCGGACCTGATGCCGAGATCGATGTCCGCCCGCAGCTCGAGATCTACACCGATGACGTCCGCTGCGCCCACGGTGCAACGGCCGGCAAACTCGACGACAACATGTTGTTCTACCTCCTGTCGCGTGGAATCGACGCGGCCACGGCGCAACGCCTGCTGAAATGGGCGTTCCTCGAAGACGTGGTCGCCAAAATCGAAGTGCCCGAA
The DNA here is from genome assembly GCA_036270175.1 of Steroidobacteraceae bacterium. Taxonomy (GTDB): domain Bacteria; phylum Pseudomonadota; class Gammaproteobacteria; order Steroidobacterales; family Steroidobacteraceae; genus 13-2-20CM-66-19. Next base: position 4,292 of record DATBCZ010000126.1, read on the forward strand.
CTGCGGCGGCAGATCGAGCGCAGCCTCGCCGGACAGATGCAAGACGCCGCCGCTTTGAAGGAGCTGTTGTAATGGCGGCGATTGCACCCAAGGTCCACCCCGAAACCGAATCAGCGCTCGACGTCGAGCGCGTCCGCAAGGACTTCCCGATTCTCGAGCGGATGATCAATGGTCGTCCGCTCGTTTATCTCGATAGCGGCGCCTCCTCGCAGCGACCGCGGCAGGTGTTGCGCGCCGTCGAAGAGTACGAAACTCACTCGCACGCCAACGTCCATCGCGGGGTTCATGCGCTGAGCCAGGCCGCCACCGAAGCGTTCGAGGGTGCCCGGGAGCGTGTCAGGCGCTTTATCAACGCCCGCTCCACGAAAGAGATCATCTTCGTTCGTGGCACGACCGAAGGCATCAATCTCGTCGCGCAATCCTACGCCCGCCCCCGCTTCAAAGCGGGCGACGAGATCCTCATCACTGCACTCGAGCATCACGCCAACATCGTCCCCTGGCAGATGGTCTGTGAGCAGACCGGCTGCACCTTGAAGGTGGCGCCCATCGACCGCCGTGGCGAGCTTGTATACGACGAGTTCCTGAAGCTGCTCTCCCCTCGCACGAAGTTGGTCGCGGTCGCCCACGTCTCGAACGCTCTGGGCACCGTGCTCCCAGTGAAGCGCATCATCGACGCCGCCCACGCACAAGGTGCGGTGGTGTTGATCGACGGAGCACAGGCGGTACCGCACACTGCCGTCGATGTTCGCGCGCTCGGCTGCGACTTCTACACGTTCTCGAGCCACAAGATTTACGGCCCCACCGGCGTCGGTGTTCTCTACGGTCGTGAGGAATTGCTCGAAGCCATGCCCCCGTGGCAGGGCGGCGGCGACATGATCCTGTCCGTATCCTTCGAGAAGACGACTTATAACGAGCTCCCTTACAAGTTCGAGGCCGGCACGCCGAATATTTCCGGCGCGGTGGGCATGGCGGCCGCCATGGATTACATCGAGGGCCTCGGCATCGAGAAGATCGCGGCTCACGAGCAGAGGCTCCTGCAACTGGCAACGAGCGCGCTCGAGCGGATCCCGGGTATTGAGATTATCGGCACGGCAGCCCATAAAGCAGCAGTGCTGTCGTTTACGTTGAAGGGCGTTCATCCCCACGATCTCGGGACGATCCTCGACACCGAGGGCGTCGCGGTGCGCACGGGACATCATTGCGCCCAGCCTGTCATGACTTTCTTCGGCATACCGGCCACCGCCCGCGCCACGTTCGGTGTCTACAACACCGAGCGGGACGTCGCGAGTCTCGTCGCCGGGATCGAGAAAGTGCGCGAGGTATTCGGCTGATGGACCTGAAAGAGTTATATCGCGACGTGATTCTGGATCACAACAAACACCCGCGGAACTTCGGGCGGCTCGACCCTGCCGACGCGCAGGCCGACGGGCACAATCCGCTGTGTGGCGACCGCCTGTCCGTGTTCGTAAAAATGGACGGCGACCGCATCGCGGACCTGAAGTTTGAAGGCAAGGGTTGCGCCATCTCCACCGCTTCCGCCTCGCTCATGACGGAAGCCGTCAAGGGCAAGGACAAGGCGGCCATTGGTGAGCTGTTCGGAAAAGTGCACTCCCTCCTGACACAACAGGATGCCCCGGCCGGCACCGAGTTGGGCAAGCTCGCGGCACTCCAGGGAGTGCGCGAGTTCCCGTCACGGGTGAAGTGCGCGAGCCTGTGCTGGCACACCTTGAATGCCGCGCTCGATCGGGGCGCGAGCACCGTCTCCACGGAGTAGTTGAATAGATGCGTACGCACGAGAACGAGCCTTTTGTCGTAAACCGCGAAGTGCGCGCGGTGATGGTGCCTGCCGGTGTCGAAGTGAATCTCAAGCCCGGCCAGGCCGGCTATATCACGCAGGCGCTCGGCGGCAGTTTCACGGTCTACATCGAGGGCAATTTATTCCGGATTGCCGGTGAGCAGGCCGACGCCATCGGCAAAGAGCCGATGAGCGCGCCCGAATTACCCCCCAATGCGACGGAAGAGGACGTCCGCAAGCTCGCGTGGGACCAGATGCGCACCTGTTACGATCCTGAGATCCCGATCAACATCGTGGAGCTCGGCCTCGTCTATGGTTGCGAGGTGAAAGCGAACGAGGACGGGACACGCACCATTGAGATTGAGATCACCCTCACCGCACCGGGCTGCGGAATGGGCGACGTGCTAGTGGAAGATGTGAAAGATAAAGTAAAGCGGATCCCAACCGTTCGCGAGGCACTCGTCTCGCTTACGTTCGATCCGCCGTGGAACCAGACGATGATGTCTGAAGCGGCCCGCCTTCAGACGGGTATGTTCTGAATTTGTAAGCAGCGATGACCTCAGAGTGGATCGATGTCGGCGGCAGTGAGTCCGTCAACGAGACGGCCCCCCTCACCGCCGAAGTCGACGGCGTCCCTATCGTTGTCGTACGCTGCGGCGCGGACGTTTACGCGGTAGAAGACCGTTGCACACACGACGGCGAGCCGCTGGGAGAGGCCGAAGTGGAAGCTTGTCAGATCGTATGCCCACGGCATGGTGCCCATTTCTGCCTCCGGACGGGCGAGGCGCTGACGCCTCCCGCTTACGAGCCGCTTCGCACTTTTAAGGTGCGTGAGGAACACGGTCGCGTCCTGGTGGAGGCACCCACGTGAAGCGCCTGACACTGATGCGGCATGCTGACGCGCAGTGGAAGGACCCCGAAGTTGACGATTTCGCCCGCCCGTTGAACCGGAGAGGTCACAGCGAGGCCGAGTCGATGGCTCGCCGGCTCACGGAATTGAAGTTGGTTCCCGATTTGATCATCACCAGCTCCGCGCGACGGGCGGCGCAAACGGCTGAGATCCTCGCGCACGAACTCTCGTTACTGCCTCGGACCATCCGCTACGAGGAGCCGCTCTACCTGGGCGGAGTGCAGGAGATTCTGAAGCTTGCGCGAACCATCGGTCCGCGTGTCTCCCACCTGATGATTATCGGGCATAACCCTGGGATCTCGGAGGTGGCACACCTGCTGGCGCCTCGCGCTGAGATCGGCGGTTTGGCCACAGCCGCTCTGTGCAGCATTACGTTCGACACCGATCAGTGGTCGGTGATCGCGCCCGCTCTGGCGCTCGATTCGATGAACGAGACGCCGCCATCGCCGTCGGGGTTGTTTAGTCTCTTCGCGTAAGCGCTGCTGCGTTGCAGCGCGCCTCGGCTACGCGCCCCGGACCAGGCGCGTCCCGGCTACGCACCCCCCGCTCTCAGCACTCGGGCACGTTCACCGCGAGACCCCCTTGCGAGGTCTCCTTGTAGATCGTCGACATGTCCGCGCCCGTCTGCTTCATGGTCGCGATCACCTGGTCGAGCGACACTTTGTGCGTGCCATCGCCTCGCATGGCCAGGCGCGCGGCGTTGATCGCCTTCACCGATCCCATGGCGTTGCGCTCGATGCACGGAATCTGCACGAGCCCCGCGACCGGATCGCAGGTGAGCCCGAGGTTATGCTCCATGCCAATTTCGGCCGCGTTCTCGATCTGCTCATTCGTGCCATGTAAGGCCGACACGAGGCCCGCCGCCGCCATCGAACACGCGACGCCGACCTCACCCATGCAACCCATCTCGGCGCCCGAGATCGATGCGTTCTTCTTGTAGAGCATGCCGATCGCCGCGGCGGTCAGCAGGAAACGGATAACCCCCTCGTCGCTCGAGTCCTTGTAGAAGCGCCGATAGAAATGCAGCACCGCGGGGACGATTCCTGCGGCGCCATTCGTCGGCGCCGTCACGACGCGCCCACCGGCGGCATTCTCCTCGTTCACCGCAAGCGCATAAGCGTTCACCCAATCCATAACCTCGAGCGACTTATCCCCGGTGCTCTCAGTCAACACCCGGTAAAGCTTCGGCGCGCGACGCCTAACCTTCAACACGCCAGGCAATACACCCGTCTGTCGGAAACCGCGCTCCACGCACGCCTGCATGACGCCCCAGATGTGTAGGATCTTCTGGCGAATTTCGTTGTCAGTCGCCCAAGTGCGCTCGTTCGCCAACACGAGTTCGAAGAGCTCCAGGCCGTTCTCGCGCGCGCGCGCGAGCAGCTCGTCGCCGGAGTTAAACGGGTACGGCGGCGGCTTGTGCACACTCGTCTCGTGCGACTCGACTTCATCACCGCGCACGACAAACCCGCCGCCAATGGAGTAGTACTCTTCCTCGCGCAACACCTTGCCGCCTGCCAGGGCGGTAAAACGCATGCCATTCGAATGCCGCGGCAGGCGCTCGTGATACATGAACAGCAACTGCATGGGCTCGTCGAACGCGATCTCATGCCGGCCTAGGAGTTTGATGCGACCGGAGGAGCGGATGCGCTGCAACAGTGGATCGATACTGTCCGGATCGACGTCCTCCGGCTCGGCACCTTCGAGCCCCGCCAGGATCGCGCGATCGGTCCCGTGACCGGCACCC
>DATBCZ010000127.1:0-7764 GCA_036270175.1 Steroidobacteraceae bacterium
TTCCCCATGAAGGCGGATCTCGCACAACGCGAGCCCGCGATGGTGAAAGGTTGGGAAGAGCGGGGGACCTACGCGAAGATGCGCGCGGCCGCTCATGGCCGGCCGCGCTTTGTGCTGCACGATGGGCCGCCATACGCCAACGGCGTCATTCACGTTGGCCATGCCATCAACAAGATTCTCAAGGACATCGTCGTCAAGTCGCGCTCGCTCGACGGTTTCGACTCGCCCTACATTCCAGGTTGGGACTGCCATGGGCTACCCATCGAGTTGCAGGTGGAGAAGAAACACGGTCGGCCGGGCCAGAAGCTCGATGCCGCGGCTTTCCGCGCCGCCTGCCGGGTTTACGCGCAGGAGCAGATCGACCTGCAGCGCGCTGACTTCAAGCGCCTCGGTGTGTTGGGTGACTGGGATCATCCTTATCGCACCATGGATCCCTCGTTCGAAGCGCAGCAGTTGCGCGCCTTCGGCAAGATCATCCGCAACGGACACCTCTATAAAGGGGTGAAGCCGGTGCACTGGTGTCTCGACTGCCGTTCGGCGCTGGCGGAGGCGGAGGTTGAGTACCAGGAGCACACCTCGCCGGCCATCGACGTCGCGTTCAGCGTAGTCGACAATCGGGCACTGGCGGACCGAGTTGAGTTGCCGTCCGGGAGTTTGGACGGCGCGCCTTTTAACGTAGTCATCTGGACCACGACCCCCTGGACGTTGCCTGCGAACCAGGCGGTCGCGCTGCGTGGCGACTTCCGCTACGTGCTCGTCGAAGCCGACAAGGACGGTGAGCGTTATCGTCTGATACTGGCCGCGGACCTGCTCGAGTCGTGTTTGCAGCGCTATGGCATGACCGCCGTGGCGACCCTGGCGGATACCACCGGCAGTGCCCTCGAAGGCTTGATGTTGCAGCATCCGTTCGAGGATCGTCAGGTGCCGATCATCCTCGGCGAGCATGTGACGCTCGACGCCGGTACGGGCGCCGTGCACACCGCGCCCGGCCATGGGCAGGAGGACTTCGCCGTCGGGCAGCTCTATCGGCTTCCCGTCGTCAACCCGGTTGGCAATGATGGCCGCTTCTACGCCAGCACACCTTTGGTAGCCGGCCTGAAGGTCGACGAGGCGAATCCCGTCATTGTCGCGACTTTGAAGGAGCGCGGCCGCCTGGTTCACCACGTGGCGTTTCGTCACAGTTATCCGCATTGCTGGCGCCACAAGAAGCCGTTGATCTTCCGCGCCACACCGCAGTGGTTCATCAGCATGGAGCAGAAGCAACTGCGTGAGCATGCGTTGCGCGACATCAAGAAAACCCAATGGACGCCGGAGTGGGGCGAGGCGCGCATTGCCGGCATGATCGAGAATCGCCCGGACTGGTGTATCTCGCGTCAGCGCACCTGGGGCGTGCCGATTCCGTTGTTCGTGAAGAAAGAAACCGGCGAGTTGCATCCCCGCACGCAGGAGCTCATCGAGGCCGTTGCCGCACGTGTGGCGAAGGGGGGCATCGAGGCCTGGTTTTCACTCGAGCCCGCCGAGCTGTTAGGCAGCGATGTCGATTCTTACGAGAAGGTCACGGACGTCATGGATGTCTGGGCGGACTCGGGCCTGTCGTTCGAGTGTGTTGGGACGCAGCGGCCGGAGATCGCCGCGCCGGTCGATCTCTACCTCGAGGGCTCGGATCAGCATCGCGGCTGGTTCCACAGTTCCCTGCTCATGTCCGAGGCTCTGTATGAGCGCGCTCCCTACCGGGCCGTGCTCACTCACGGCTTCGCGGTCGACGAAAAGGGCATCAAGCAGTCGAAGTCGCTCAACAACGCCGTCTCCCCGCAGAAGGTCATGAACAGTCTCGGGGCGGATGTGTTGCGCCTGTGGGTTTCGTCCACGGACTACGCGAACGAAATGAGCGTGTCCGAAGAGATCCTCAAGCGCATGGCGGATTCCTATCGCCGGATCCGCAACACCGTGCGTTTCCTCCTTGGAAACATGCATGGCTTCGATCCTAAGCAACATTCCGTGCAGCCGGCCGAAATGCTGGCGCTCGACCGCTGGGCACTGGCCCGCACGCGCGCGTTGCAGGCCGAGATCACCGAGGCGTATCGGAAATATACCTTCCACCTCATCTATCAGAAGATCCATAACTTCTGCATCGTTGACCTGGGTGGGTTCTACCTCGACGTCAGCAAGGATCGCCTCTACACGACCGGGGTGGACAGTCGCGCGCGGCGCTCGGCGCAGACTGCGATGTATCACATCGCCGAGACCATGGTGCGCTGGCTCGCGCCCATCCTGTCGTTTACGGCCGAGGAGATCTGGCGTTTCCTGCCGGGCAAGCATGGCGAGTCCGTGTTTCTCGAGACGTGGCATCCGGTGCCCGAGACGCCGTCGGATCCCATCGACTGGCCGTCTCTCATTCAATTGCGCTCTGACGTGGTTCGGGAGCTCGAGAAATTACGCGATGCGGGCTCGATCGGCGCGCCGCTCGATGCCGAGGTCGATATCTACTGCGCGCCCGATGAGTACGCACGATTCAACGCTCTCGGCGAGGAACTGCGCTTCCTCTTCATCACATCGCAGGCGCGGGTGCACGAGGTTGCCAGTCCCCCGGACACTGCCGTCCTCGCGACTAACACCGGACGTGGTGGAGTATGGCTTGCGCTCAAGCCTTCGAGTGACACGAAGTGCATCCGCTGCTGGAATCGGCGTCCGGACGTAGGGCGCTATGTGGAGCATCCGGAGTTGTGCGGGCGCTGTGTTACGAATGTCGATGGTCCCGGCGAACTGCGGAAGTACGTATGAGCGACCCGGTTGGAGACGGCGTGAGCGCGCCGGTCACAAACGAGCGCCGCCGTACGGCGAGCGAGGCGAACGGCTGGCGCTGGCTGCCGCTTGCCGTGGGCGTGATCGTTCTCGATCAGGCCACCAAGGCCTGGATGGTGCAGCACTTCCGCATTTACGAGAGTGTTCACCTGTTGCCGGTGCTGGACATCACCCTGATGTTCAATACGGGCGCGGCATTCAGTTTTCTCTCCGATGCCTCGGGATGGCAGAAGTGGGTGTTCGTGGGATTGGCCCTCGGTGTGGGAGTGGCCATTCTCGGTTGGCTGCGGCGCCTCCAGGCCCGCTCGCAGTGGCTGTTGTGTTGTAGCCTCACGCTCATCCTGGGCGGCGCGCTCGGCAACGTGATCGACCGGCTGCGGATTGGCCACGTCGTCGACTTCATTTCTGCCCACTGGGGCAGGGAACATTATTTTCCAGCGTTTAACGTAGCGGATTCGGCCATCACCGTCGGAGCGATCCTGTTGCTCCTGGATGCCTGGCGAGAGAGCCGAAACGCGAAAAAGGTGGGTGTTTAGATGGATGTTTTTCTCGCCAATCCCCGCGGCTTCTGTGCCGGTGTCGACCGTGCCATCGATATCGTGGAGCGCGCGATCGAGCTTTTCGGCGCCCCGATCTATGTTCGTCATGAGATCGTGCACAACCGGCACGTCGTCGACCGGTTGCGTGCGCTCGGCGCGATCTTCGTCGAGGAGTTGAGCGAAGTGCCGTCGAACGGGACGGTCATTTTTTCGGCTCATGGGGTATCGAGCGCCCTGGAGAACGAAGCGAAGACTCGCGGGCTGACGGTGTTTGATGCGACCTGCCCGCTCGTTACCAAGGTCCACATGGAAGTGCAGCGTTACGCGCGCGATGGACGCGACGTGATCCTGATCGGACATGCCGGGCATCCCGAGGTCGAGGGCACCACGGGCCGCTTCGATACGTCTTTCGGCGGCACCATGCATCTCATCGAGAGTGTTGCGGACGTTGACGCTTTGACCGTGCGCGATCCGCAAAGACTGGCCTTTGTTACGCAGACGACGCTGTCCGTGGATGACACCGCGGAAATCGTTGTGGCTCTGAAGAAGAAATTCCCTTCGCTGGCTACGCCGCGCAAGGAAGACATCTGCTACGCGACGCAGAACCGGCAGGACGCGGTGAAGACCCTTCTCGAGAAGGTCGATGTGCTACTCGTCGTCGGTTCCCGCACCAGCTCCAACTCCAACCGCCTGCGCGAGATGGCCGATCGGGCGCGAGTTCCGGGTTACCTGGTAGACGGCCCCGAGGATCTGAAGCGCGACTGGTTCGACGGCAAGAAGGCTGTCGGCGTTACGGCCGGCGCCTCCGCGCCCGAGTTACTCGTGCAACAGGTTGTCGAGCGCCTGCGGAGCTGGGGCGGACACGTGCCGAACGAGGTCAAGGGTCGCGAGGAAAACGTGTATTTCGCGCTTCCGCGCGAGTTGCGCCGCGCGGCTGTGGTCGAGAAGCAGTAAGCCTTGAGCGGCTCCGGCCGGAGCGAGGGTCGTTAAATCCTGCGCTCGTAGGCATTTGAGCGGCTCGAGAGGGCATATGGCGGTGAAATTCCTACGAGCGTAGGAACGCCGCCCGGCAATTTCTCGCCGGGGAGATGCGACTCATCGCGGTCATCCAGAATCTCGTAGCAGCAGAGATGGTTCATCGGCTCACTGGCCGCTAGCGCTTGTAAACGGACTTCTTGAGCTTCCAGCGCTTGTGCGACCACGGCCAGTCGGCCGGGGCGGCGCGGATCTGCGTTTCGACCAGGCGGGCGTACCGCTCGGTGATTTCGCCCGGCTTCAGTTTTTCCTCCGGGGTGGCCAGCGGCTGAAACGCCATTTCGTAGTTGCCGCGGCTGGTGCGCCGCATTTCGATGAAAAAGACCGGGAAGCGCGTGACGCGCGAGATCTCTTCCGGTCCCATGTAGAACGCCGTGTCCCGGTTCAGGAACCGCGTCCAGTGCTTGTGCTCGCTGGTGGTCGGCTCCTGGTCGGCGACCATGGCAATGGCGCGCGTGACCTTACCCCGCTTGATGATGTCGGCCAGCAGCTCTTTCGCCGGGATGAGACGGCAGCCGAAGCGGCTGCGCAGCTTCTTCATCTCGCGCTCCGCCCAGCTGTCGACCAGCGGCTTGTAGGCGGCATCCAGCGGATACCCGAGCTCGAGCGACAGGCCGAGCAGCATCCATTCCCAGTTGCACTGGTGTGCCGCCACGACGAGTACCGACTGCCCGTTGGCCAGGTACGCCTGCACCTTTTCGAGGTTGACGATCCGCACCCGCCGCTGGATCTCGGCGGCCGACAAAGTGGCGCCCTTCAGCAGCTCCACGAACATCTGCGCGAAACCGTCGTAATAGGCGCGCATGACTTTGCGCAGGCCCGTCTCATCGAGATCGGGAAAGGCTTTGGTGAGGTTCTCGCGAACCACGTGCTCCCGGTACGGAAACACCCGGAAAGCCAGCCAGCCAAGCAGATCCGCGAGGCGGTTCAGCAGCACCATGGGTATGCGGGAGACGATCCTCACCCACCAGGCGGGACGCTCGGGCTTTGGGGCCTCTGCTGCAGGCTCAGGACCTGTGTCGGACGAAACCGCTCTCAACATTACCTACGCGGCCGGATGAGGCTGTGAGGGCGCTGTGGCCTGCGGAGGCGGCGCGATCAAAACCCGTCCGAATTTCGGGCCGAGCCAGCGCTCGATGTCGTCGATCAGCGAGAACGCCGCCGGCACTATCACCAGCGTCAGACCCGTCGACGTGATGAGTCCGCCGATCACGGCGATCGCCATGGGTCCGCGGAACGCCTCGTCGCCACCGAGTCCGACCGCCACCGGCAGCATGCCGGCGACCATGGCCACGGTCGTCATGACAATGGGGCGGGCGCGCTTGTGCCCCGCCTCGATAATCGCCGTAGCCCGGTCTTTGCCCGCGCGCATCTCTTCGATGGCGAAATCGACGAGAAGAATCGAGTTTTTGGCGACGATGCCCATCAGCATGAGAAAACCGATCATGACTCCGAGTGAGACCGAGTGGTGCGTCAGCGCGAGCGCTGCGACCGCCCCGCCGATCGATAGCGGCAACGAGGACAGGATGGTAATGGGTTGCAGGACCCTTGCAAACAGCAGCACCAGGACCGCGAAGACCATGAGGACGCCAGTGGTCATGGCGATGCTGAAATTCAAGAACAGCTCTTTCATGACCTGGGCGTCGCCGGTCTCGACCAGGTGTACGCCCTGCGGCAGATTTTTGAGCGCGGGCAGGGCGTAGATCTGTTTCATGGCCGTGCCCAGCGTCACCCCGTTCAGGTCCGCCTCGATAGCGACCCGGCGGCTCTGGTTGTAGCGACGGACCCGGGTCGGGCCTTCCCCAAAGCTGATATCGGCTACCGATTTCAAAGGGACTGTGCTTCCCGAGCCTGTCGGCACCGGCAGGTTCTCGAGAGTGGTCAGATTGCGCCGCGTGTCCTCGATGAGACTCACGCGAATGGGGACCTGTCGGTCCGAGAGCGAGAACTTGGCACTATTCTCGTCCAGGTCACCGAGGGTCGCGATCCGGATCGTCTGGCTGATGCTGGCGACCGTGACGCCGAGTTGGGCCGCGAGGTCGAGATGCGGGCGGATGACGATCTCCGGCCGCTGCATGTCGCCGTTGATGCGTGCGTCGCGGAGGATCGGTAATTCGCGCATCTCAGCGACCGCCTTCTCGGCGCTGCTTTGCACGAGATCGGGCACATCGCCCGTGATGTAGAGCGTGATGTCGCGGCCACCGGAGCCCGATTGCTTCTCGAAATGAATGCGAGCGTCGGGGATCGTCTTGAGCTCCACGAGCACACGCCGCTCCCACTCCTGTTGCGTCTCGCGCCGTTTGTTGGGCGGTACGAGAGTGATGTACAGCTCGGCGCTGCGAATCTCGCCAAATTCATCGGCGCCGATGGATTCGACGACGTCCGCCACTTCAGGGTGACGGGACACGATGCGGTAGGCCGCCGCCGAGGCCGCCGCGGTGTCTTCCAGCCTGACTCCGGGCGGCAACTCCAACTGCAGGTCCGCGCTGCTGTTATCCGACTCGGGCACGAACGACTTCGGAATCAGGATCAATCCAACAATGGAGAGAGCGAAGAACACGGCGCCGGCCGCCATGGTCTTCCAGCGGTGCTGCACGGACCACCGCAGTGCCCGCACGTACCACGCCATTACCGGCCCGTCGCTGTGCACCGCGACCCGCTCGGACTTCAAAGTGTATGCGGCGATGACAGGTGTGATGAGGCGTGCGACGAGCAGTGAAAAGAACACTGCGGCCGCCACTGTCAGACCAAATTGTTTGAAGTATTGCCCGGTAATGCCGCCCATGAAACTGACAGGCGTAAACACCGCGATGATGGTGCACGAGGTTGCCACGACAGCGAGTCCGATCTGGTCCGCAGCATCGAGGGACGCCTGAAAGCCGGTTTTTCCCATGCGCATGTGACGCACGATGTTCTCGATTTCGACGATCGCGTCGTCCACGAGCACGCCGGCGACGAGCGACAGCGCGAGCAGGCTGATGGAATTGAGCGTGAAACTCATCCACTGCATAAATGCAAACGTGGGGATCGCGGACAGCGGAATTGCCAGCGCCGAGATGAGCGTCGCACGGGTATCGCGGAGGAAGAACCACACAACCAGCACCGCAAGTACGGAGCCTTCCAGAAACGCGCTCAACGCCGAATCGTAGTTTTTCTTCGTGTAGTCCACGGTGGTGAAGACCTGCGTGAGCTTCACCTGTGGGTTCTCTGTCGAGATCTTACGAAGTTCCTCGTGCACGGCATCCAGGACCGTGACATCGGAGAAGCCTTTTGCTTTGTACACGCCGAACGTGGTCGCCTCGCGGCCGTTGAGCCGGGAAATCGAGCGGATTTCGCCGACGCTGTCGCGAACTACGGCGATGTCACTCAGGCGCGCGAAACGGTTGCC
>DATBCZ010000128.1:0-3771 GCA_036270175.1 Steroidobacteraceae bacterium
GATTTCATCTGGGGATCCGAGCGCACCGGCTTCCATCACCTTTACCTCTATAACGCCGACGGGACGTTGGTCCACCCGATTACCAACGGCGATTGGCCCGTGGCGCAGAGTGCTGGAAACGGCCTGCACCCATCGTCGGTCGCCGGCGTCGATGAGGCGAAGGGCCTCATCTACTTCATCGCCTCGAAAGACGGCCCGCTCGAGCAACATTTCTACGTTACGAGCTACCGCGACCCCGGTGAGCCGCGGAAAATCACCAGCGGTGAAGGCTGGTGGAACATCGATCTCGCGAAGGACCACAAGAGCTTCGTTGGCGGCTATACCGATCCGCGCACGCCGGCGCAAACGGCGCTCTACTCCATCGACGGGACGCGCCTCGCGTGGATCGAGGAGAACAAGCTGGCTGCCGGTCACCCCTACTTCGCCTACCTCGATCACAAGAGTTATCCCGAGTACGGGACGCTGCGGGCCGAGGATGGCCAGACCCTCCACTATTCGGTTACCAAGCCCTACGGGTTCGACTCCAGTAAGCGCTATCCGGCCATCGTCAACGTCTACGGCGGCCCCGATGTTGCGCCGATGGTGCGCAGGATCTGGGGCGGGGGAACCGACCAACTATTGACCCAGGCGGGTTATGTTGTGTTTCGGCTCGATAACCGGGGCACCTCCAACCGGGGACTGAAGTTCGAGGCGCCGATCCACAAGACCATGGGCGGGCCGGAGGTCAAGGACCAGATTGTCGGTGAGCGCTACCTGGCATCACTCCCCTACGTGGATCCGAAGCGGATTGGCGTAATGGGCTGGTCCTATGGTGGGTTCATGACGATCCGCCTGCTGACCGAGCCTGGCTCGGGCTTCGTTGCAGGGGCCGCTGGCGGACCGCCGTCAGACTGGCGCTTCTACGACACCCACTACACCGAGCGATACATGGGAGACCCGCGCGTGGACGGCGCGGCCTACGACGCCGCGGCCCTGATTCCGAGGCTGCCCGTGTTGGCCAAACCGGGAGCCCCACGACTGCTGCTACTCCATGGAATGGCGGATGACAACGTCGTGTTTGAAAACTCAACACGGATCATGGCGACACTACAGGAGCAGTCCACGCCGTTCGACCTGATGCTTTACCCGGGTCAGCGCCATGGCATCCGCGCGCCGGCCAAGGAAGTGCAGCTCTGGGAGACCTACCTCGCCTTCTTCAAACGAACGCTGGGGGCGGGAGACCGATAGATCATGCGCCTGGGCTTCGAACACAGCTACGCCACTCTGCCACCGCGTTTCTACGAGCGCGTCCAACCGACACCGGCCACCCATCCACAGCTCGTCGTTTTCAATCGAGGTCTCGCCGCAGAACTGGGGTTTGAGCCGGACGTAGACGCCATCGAGCACAACGCGGCGGCGCTGTTCTCCGGAAATCAGTTACCGGACGACGCGAACCCGATCGCAATGGCCTACGCCGGGCACCAGTTCGGCGGATTCGTGCCACGACTGGGCGACGGGCGCGCCATTCTGCTTGGCGAGATCAAAGGCCGCGACGGCGTGCTTCGCGACATTCAGCTCAAGGGCGCTGGCCTTACACCCTTCTCGCGCGGCGGTGATGGCCGTGCCGCGATCGGGCCGATGCTGCGCGAGTACGTCATCAGTGAGGCCATGCATGCCCTTGGCATTCCCACCACGCGCTCGCTCGCTGTGGTTTTGACTGGTGAGCGGGTATATCGCGAAGATGTGCTGCCGGGGGCGGTGCTGACCCGCGTGGCGGCGAGCCATGTGCGCGTCGGGACTTTCCAATACTTCGCGGCTCGAGGTGATCAGGAGGCCCTGCGCGACCTGTTGGAGTATGTGATCGCGCGACACTATCCCGATGCGCGTAACGCTGAGGCGCCGGCACTGGCGGTGTTGAGTGCCGTAGCAGAGCGCCAAGCCGCGCTAATTGCGCGCTGGATGTTGGTCGGCTTCATCCATGGCGTCATGAATACTGACAACATGGCCATCTCAGGTGAGACGATCGACTATGGTCCCTGTGCGTTCATGGACAAGTATGATCCCAAGACGGTGTTCAGCTCCATCGATCACGGCGGGCGTTATGCGTACGTGAATCAGCCCGCTATCGCACAGTGGAATCTGGCGCGGCTCGCGGAGACGCTGTTACCGCTCATCGATCCCAACTCCGACAAGGCCATCAGTCTGGCCACGGAAGTTATTGAGTCATTCACCGACCGCTTCGATGCGCATTTCTTGGAGGGGATGCGGCGAAAGATAGGCCTCTCGTCGGCACTCGAAGGCGACGCCGACCTCATCAACCGTCTGCTCGCCACGATGCAGAATGCCGGGGCGGACTTCACGCTGACTTTCCGAAGGCTCGCTCTCGAGGCGGATGTGGATACGGCCAGCCCCGGCCACCCGGGCGCGACTGCGCTGCGCGAGTTGTTTGGGGAGAATTCTGCTATCGATGATTGGCTGCCGGACTGGCGACAACGCTTGGCGCAAGATGCGCAAAGCGCCAGCGAGCGGGCGGCGGGTATGCGCCGCGTGAACCCAGTCTTCATTCCGCGGAATCATCGTGTGGAGGCGGCGTTGAACGCCGCTTCCAAAGACGGCGATTTTCAGCCGTTCAAACAACTGGTGGGAATTCTGCAGCGTCCCTATGTCGACCAGCCTGAATCGGCTGAATACAGCTTGCCCCCGGAGCCGTCGCAGCAGGTGTTCAAGACTTTCTGCGGAACCTGACTGGTGGCTGTGTGGGCCGCGCGGCCGGCAACATCTACGGGGCTGGTGGGGGGCAAGGACAGCCATGAGCATCGCTCAGGCGCAACCAAAGCCTGAATGCCATGACACGCACAATGACGAGCGGCACCAGGCCCGACACCAGGAAAAGTTGGAAATCGTCGCGCAGGTCAAAAACCCGCGTATCGGGTCCATGGCGTAAACTTTCGTCAAACAGACTGAAGTCGACCGCACCGCCGTGCCAAAGCGAACTCACGATACAGATACCCTGCTTCAAACCTACGACGCCATACAGCACGCAATAGACGATGTACGACAGCTGACGGGACAGTGCGCGAGCATCGGCCGCGAGCATGCCGGGTGATTGGCTCACACGTCGCTGATAGCGGATCACGAGCCAGCCGCAGAGGAGCAACCCAAACAGGAGGTGGATATTGATCCACGATTCCACCATCTGCCGCGGCCAAGAATGAGCTATCAGTCCCGCAGTGCCGATGGCGACAACGAGTAGCGCAGCGCACCCCTCGGGAACGTAAGTCCGGACGCGAGTGTATGACCTGCGCGCGGGGAGCAGCGAGAGTTCAGCTTGCGCGGCCATTGTGCACCTCCCAACCCTGGGGTGGGACCCACTCAACTGGATGAGGCGACGTCGAAGCGCTCCGTCGCACCGAGTGCGCGCGATGACTAACAATTAGTCACAATCGCGTGAATTTCACTTTGCAATGCAAAGTATCAGATCCGCCATTCCGAACGCAAGCGCGGGTCTTCGATCGTTAGGGGTTCGTTAGAAAAGAATCCAGTGACGCACACCCTGGCTCTCCAGAAATGTACGCGCCCCGGCGCCCTCCAACATCGCCAGAGTGGCGAGCAGGCCCGCCTCCGTGCAGCTGCTGGCAGCCACGGTGACCGAGCGCGGCGCGTCGGCCACAGGCCAGCCCTTGCGGGGATCGAGTATGTGCCCGTAACGGATACCATCCTTCAGAAGGAAGCGCCGCGAATCGCCGCTCGTCGCCAACGCTCCATGCTCGAGTTCCAGGAGCATCGCCGCCG
>DATBCZ010000129.1:0-7919 GCA_036270175.1 Steroidobacteraceae bacterium
ACGGAGTCATCACACAGATCAACGACGTCCTGCTCAACGTCAACGAGCAGATCACCAAGGGTGTGGATTTCGAGCTCGCCTACCGGCAACCCATGGGTCGTTTCGGGAACACGGATTTCCGGCTCCTGGGGACCTATGTCGCCAACCTCATCACGGTCGATTCCGCGGGTCCGGTCGACAGGGCGGGGCAGACGGGCTTGCGGGCCGGGACCATCCCGGGCATTCCGCGCTACACCATCGACACGCTCATAAACTGGGTGGATGGCGGCTTTAGCACCTCGCTGCACAACCGGTTCATTCCCGCCGGCATCTACAACGCCGCTTTCATCGGGCCGGATCAGCCCGGATACAGCATCACGAACCCGGCCAGTTCCAATACCAACCATGTGAAGTCGGCGCTGTACGTCGACCTCATCACCCAGTACGAATTCTCGACCCGCGGCGGGAAGAGTAGCTTCACGGTCTATGGCGGCGTCGACAACGCCACGAACGTCGATCCTCCCCGGGTGCCCGGCGCCAATGGTACCGGTAACAGCGTGTTCTTCGACCCGATCGGACGGATGTGGAAGTTGGGAGTCCGGTACAAGCAATAGTCAATTCGGGCAGAATCCGCCGACGCATCCTCATCGCGATGATCTGGGGGGTACTTGATGCGGCAGGCTAAAAACAAAGGCAGGAAATCGGCTCCTCGGAGCCAACCCGGCGCGGGGCGTTACGAACCGCTGCCGCTACCGGACATCCAGGAGGGACGCCGGCGCTTCCTCGAGAGTGGCCGCTATCACGAGGCGGGCTCACGCGAGGACCTGAACTTCCAGTTCACCAGCGCCGTCATGGCGCTCGGGCGCAGATGGCGCAATCGTCTCAACGAGGAGTTGGCGCTGATCGGGCAGACCCAGGCCCGTTGGGAGTCGCTGTTCTGGATCGAAGCCGCCGGCGGCCATGCCACCCAAAGTGAGCTCGCGCAGCGAGTCGGTATCGAAGGCCCGACGTTCGCCCGGATGCTGGACCGGCTCGAGAAGGAGAAGCTCGTCGTACGCCGCGCCTCGAAGTCGGACCGACGCACCAAAACCATCGCCTTGTGCAAGGGAGCCGCGCCACGTCTGAAGGAGATCAGTGACATGACCGACAGATTGCGTTCGCGACTCCTCGAGGATGTCGATCCGGCGGAGCTCGCTGCGTGTATCGCCGTCATCCGCCGGATAATACTTCCCAAGCTCGAGCAACTTTGATCCTGCGCGGAAACACAGTCCCGGTGCCCCCGCACGGATCTGCGGCACGTCACATATTCAGCGTTGCGCCGTCGCAGCGCTCCTGGCTGCTTGGAATTTTCCTGAGATAAATCTGAGCGTTCGCCGCACGTGACATAACAGTGGCGGTGATTCGCGACGCTGTGGCGCGTTGACACAGTGAGGCTCCTCCCGCACGCTAAACCCTGTCCTGCACGAGGCATACCCGGTTTTCTATGACAGCGGGGTTGCATCAATGGATCATGACACGTCGTCTCACGCGCAGCGCCTTGTAGAGCGCGCGGTCTCACTGGCACGCGGCATTCGTCCGCTTTGAGTTCAAGGTTTTTTCACGCGATGGTGACCAGGTGTCGCCGTCATTCTCCACACTTGGGCCAATACAAGCGAGCATTCAGATGTCCATGACCAGTCTGTTGGCGTTTACGCCCTGGCCACTGTTTTCTGCGATCATCCTGCTGACGCTGTTGGTGATTGCGTTGTATCTCGCAAGAGGCACGGCGCATCAGGCCATACACGCGCTTTTCTCCGCGCTGTCGCGCGGTCTGCGGCTTGCCTCATTCGCAGTAACGCACGCGGAAGTCCGGCTCGCGGCACGCAATCGCGATGTGTTGCTGGCGGCGGGAAGAGAAGCCAAAGAGCGCATCGTCGAGCGGGAGTTCGTACGAGTTGGCGACACGGTGCGCAAGGACCTGGCGAACTATCCTGACATGCATCGCCGGCTCAGTGAAGCCATCGTCCGGATTGAAGAGGACCAGGATAAGGCCGTCGAGGTACCGCCGGAGGCGCCGGGTTGGGCGCGCGCCGTCGAGGTTGTGGCCAATCTCGACGCGCGCAACGAGGGTGTCAACATCCTGTCGGATATCCATAAATCGATGGTGAAGGCCCACGGCGAAGCGATGGAGGATTATCGGAAGGCGAGTGGGGAGCGCCACGCCCTGCTGCGCCGGATGATGCCGGATTGGCGCCTCCTCCAGGAGACGCTCGGAAAGGTCAACACGAGTGTGGAGAGCGTTCTCGCCCGCTCGCTCGTGATCGATCGTCACATGGAGGAATATGATGCGATCGTGCGGGGCGAGGATCGCGCCGTCACGGTGTTGTCGTCCTCATCCGTGGTGTATTTCTTCGTCTCCGCGCTGGTGCTCGCCGTTGCCACGGCGGGTGCGGCGATAAACTTCTCCCTGATCGCGCGGCCGATGGCGGAGATGGTCGGTGGAACGAGCTTTATCGGTGCCTTTCGCACGGCCGACATCGCCGCCCTGGTCATCATCATGGTGGAGATTTCCATGGGGTTGTTTCTCATGGAATCGTTGCGCATCACGCGGCTCTTTCCCGTCATCGGCGCGCTGTCCGACAAAATGCGCGTGCGGATGATTTTCGTCACCTTCACCATTCTGCTGCTGATGGCGAGCGTCGAGGCTGGCCTGGCCTACATGCGCGAGGTGCTTCTGCAGGACGAGCTCGCCACCAGCTCGTTGCTCCGGGGTGACGCAGTTGCCTCGGCAATCAACCCGCATTTGTGGATCACCACGGCGGCGCAGATGGGCATGGGATTCATTCTGCCGTTCGCGCTCGTGTTTGTCGCCATTCCCCTCGAGACATTCGTTCATTCGTTACGCACGGTGATGGGTCTCCTGGCGATCGGCATCCTGCGGCTGCTGGCGTTGTTGTTACGAGTACTCGGCAATGGCTCACGTCACCTCGGTACTCTGACCCAGCAGGTTTACGACCTTCTATTGTTCGTGCCGTTGTGGATCGAGACCCGCATGGCCGTTGCGGCTGCAGAGGAGGCCGCGGAGGAAGTCGCGGATGCTCACGTGGCCGTGGAAGCGGAGGCATGGCAGGAGGCGCAGTCATGAAGCGACCATTGCTGATCGTGTCCGGGCTCATGGCGTTGTGTGCTTGCGCACCGCCTTCATCGATGCCGCGTCATTCCGGCGTCTATCTCCTGGTCGATACTTCCGGGACATACAACAAACAGGTCAGCAAGGCCGAGCAGATCATTTTATTCGCATTGTCGCGGCTGCAGCCGGCGGACTCGATCGCAGTCGCGCGCATCGACACCGGCAGCTTTACAGAGAAAAACATTATCGCCAAGACGACGCTGGATGAGCGTCCCAGCACCGCGAATCAGCAGAAGCGTGCCTTCGCCAGCCGGATCGAGCGCTTCATCGACGAGTCGACCCCCGCGCCGTACACGGACATCACCGGGGGACTGTTGCAGGCCATCGAGTTTCTCAAGGAAAAAGACACCGGTCGCAAAGAGATCCTGATCTTCTCCGACATGAAAGAAGAACTCGCTAAAGGCTATGTGCGCGACAACCTGCCCCTGGATTTCAAGGGCTTCGACGTCGTGGCGCTCAATGTAACCAAGCTGCGCTCTGACAACTTCGACCCGCGGGAGTATCTCTCGCGGCTCGACTCCTGGCGCGCCAGGGTGGAGCAGGGCGGCGGTCATTGGCGAGTGATCAATGATCTCGACCGACTCGACGGACTACTATAGATCTTCCGCTCCAAGACGGACGCCGCGTAAATTTCCGTAATGACGCGACTTTTGACGCGATCACCGCACCACAACATCATAATTTAGTTGGTGCCAGACGTTGCATTAATGCGAGCGGTCGCTAGACTTCGGGAACGTGTTGTCGGTCACTCGTGTTGGCGCACTGACAGCGCGTAGCGGCGCGCCTTGGAAGCGCCGCTTGCCATAACCTGAATCCGTCCGGCGTGGAATTTCCAACTGCCGCTCCTGGCGGATAGCTGTGCTTTCGGAACGCGGCAACCAAGGAGGGCTGTCTAGGATCAGCTGGAATGAGCGCGCCAGGAGAAGGTTGCCTTGAATAAAAACGACATGCTTGCGCCAAAACGCTCTTAGCATCGATGAGCGCCGCATATTTCCTGTCCCCGCACGTCCACGTGTGCGTCGCCGGCAAGCAGGTCATTCTCTTGGATCTGGAGCGAGACAAGTATCTCGCTGTCGCGCATCCACACCCTGTCGGCAGATGGGTAAGAGGGTGGCCTCTGCCACAGGCCGCCCCCGTTGCGGCTGCACGCGATAGCCACGCCCCGCCAGGCCCGGGCCCCGAGAATGGTCTGCTCGCGAAGATGATCTCGCAGGGGCTGCTGGTAACCGATCCCGCTCTCGGCAAAGAGGCGGCGCCGGTGGTTGCGGACGAGCCCAAAGCCGCGTTGGTGGAATACGATGTGCGCGCCCGGCCGCGCGCGGGCCTGAAGCACCTTTGGAATTTCTTCGCCGCTTATGCGGTGGCGCAGTGGTCGCTCGAGCACCGTCCTATCAAGGACGTTGTGCGGGCTGCCCGTCTGCGAAAAAAGCGCACCCAGGGCGTTTCCGGCCTCGAGATCGCCACGATCCGGGGACTGGTGACCGCCTTCGTTCACCTGCGCCCCCTTTTCTATACCGCGCGCGAAGCTTGTCTGCTCGATTCGCTGACCCTGATGCACTTCCTCGGACGCTATGGCGTCTTTCCGACGTGGGTCTTTGGCGTGAAAACGGATCCCTTTTATGCCCACTGCTGGGTGCAGCAAGGCGATTTCGTGTTTAACGATACCCCCGATTTCATCAAGGGCTTTTCGCCGATTTTGGTCGTTTAACGAACGTAAAAGAAGTAGGTCTTGTTTCGGTACATTGCTCTTGTATGGCACGATGACGACGCGGTTGCACGGGAGACCGCGCGCCGACTCATTGACCGGCATTCTGCGCATTCATCCGGGTGGCGGGTTGCGCTGCGGAAAAAGGGACTTTTTGTGGCGTACGCCGGCAGCAGGGTCGGATCCACCGAGCCGCACGAGCTTCACGATGGAGCGGGTGTGGTGCTCGGAAAGCTTTTTGAGCGTTCGGGTAACAGCCCATCGACCGCCGCGCCTCTGCGCCTGGACGAATTTCGTACCCGCAAGATCACCCAGTCGCGCGGCCGACACCTGGTCGATGGGTACTGGGGCCGATATGTCGCCTTCCTGCACGATGCCGCGGCAAAGACGACGTGGGTTCTGCGTGACCCCTCCGGCGGGCTCCCCTGTCTCACGGTTCGCTTTGGCGGCGTAAGACTCTACTTCTCGGCGATGAGTGATATCCAGCACCTGGGGCTGGGTCTGTTCGACGTGAACTGGGGCTATCTGACGGCGTGGCTGTGTGTCATGAGAGGGCAGACCCACGCGACCGGATTGCGCGAGGTTTCGCAGGTACTCTCGGGAGAGTGTGTCGAGCTGCACGACGATCTCGCGACCAGCAGGTTTTACTGGGATGCGCTGCAGATCGCGAGCTCGAACATCATCCACGACCCGGAGGAGGCGGTGCGCGCGCTGCGCGATCGCATCGTCGATTGTGTCCAGGCCTGGGCATCGTGTTACAGCGGCATCACCTTATCGCTCTCGGGGGGTCTCGATTCCTCCATCGTCTATGCCGCTCTGCGGGATTCGCCGGCGAAAGAGAAACTCACCTGCTTTCATTACTACCTGACCGGCGCTGACATGGACGAGCGGCGTTTCGCGCGCCAGGTCGCGCGATCGGGAGGCAGCCATCTCATAGAGCGCGCCCGCGACTCGACGGTGAGCCTGGAGCCGTTGCTGCAGATCGAGGCCTCACCCGAGCCCACCACCTACTTGTATTTTCTCGAGCACAGCCGGCTCGATGCCGAGATTGCTGCGCAGCATCAAGCGACCGGCGCCTTTACCGGCTGGGGCGGCGATCAATTGTTTTATCGCAATGACGCGCTGCTGGCGGCGGGAGACTACCTGCACTACCGGGGCATGGGTCCACAGTTTTTGCGCGTTGTGTTTGATGCGGCGCACATGGATCGGGTGTCGGTTTGGCACGTGTTACGCGAGGCCTTTGCGCATCATTTCCAGCAACGCCCCTGGAATATCCGTGACGAGATCACGCAAACCAGGCCGCTCATCCGACCCGAGGTGATCCGCGAGGCCTATGCGAATACCATCTATACGCACCCGCTATTGAGTGACGCTCGCGGCACACCCAACGGCAAACTGTGGCATGCCCTGCAGATTAGTAGTCCCTGGGAATTCTACGATCCGCTGGGCCAGGACAATGACCCCGAACGCGTTTCGCCCCTGTATTCACAGCCTATACTGGAGCTGTGCCTACGCCTGCCGGTACACCTGCTGACCCTGGGAGGGTGGGACCGGGCCATCGCGCGCCGGGCCTTCTACGACGAGCTGCCGCGGGAGGTTGCCAACCGCAAGGAAAAAGGAGGAATGGATCAGCACCTGCGCAACATTCTCGACCGCAACATCACTTTTATACGTGACTTACTGCTCGACGGCGCTTTGGTACAAGAAGGCATCATCGATCGCAAGATGCTGGTGACAGCATTGTCTGGGAAGGTCAGTCAGACTCAGTCGACGGCCGGTGAGATCATCGACTTTGTGTGCACCGAAGCATGGTTGCGGCGCTGGCGCAATCAGGGCTGGCGCGCCGCCGCCTAGACACGGAAAGCCATGGACGCAGTCGATACAAGGTGTGGTGACAGGACGAGAAGGATCTTCCCGGGTGTTCTGACGTATCTCTCGTTCGTGCGAATGCACACGTGGCAGACTTGTCACGGTGGCAGGGACTATGGACAGCGGCATTCGGCCTAACGGATACATGGAGACCATGAGGTTGCCAGGGCGGCTCCTGCGTCGTCTGCTGTGCGTGCTGCTGTTGCTCACGTCACTGCTGGGTGTTGCCGGCGCCTGGGCTGCGGACTCCAGAGTGAAGTTCAACCTGCCTTCGGATGAATTTCCCAAGGCCATTCTCGAGTTCTATCACCAGTCCAAGATCGAAGTCCTCTTCCTGGCGAGCGATACGCTCAGCCAGATCAAGACCCAGCCCGTCGTGGGCGAGCTCGAGCCGCGCGAGGCGCTCGAGCGCATGTTGAAAGGCACCGGCCTGACATTCAGGTTCGTGACCGAACACTCGGTCACCATCAAACAACAGCAGGTTGCGAAGGCGCCGCCACCGCCGCCTCCTCCGCCGAAAGCGCCCCCGCAGTCTGTGCACCATATGGCGTCCGCGGCGCCGATGGTGGGGCACAATGAGTTGGAAATGGTGACGGTCACCGGATCGCTCATTCACGGCGCTATTGATGTGATGGCGCCGTTGGTTTACATCACCCAGCAGGATCTTTCGCAGGCGCCCTTCGCGACGGTGCAGGATGCGTTATATCAGCTACCAATCGTTTCACTGAACGCGCCGCGAGAGGATCTCGGTCTTAATAACAACTTCAATTGGGGGGCCGGCGTCAACCTGCGTGGCCTCGGTGTCGGCGCCACGCTCGTACTCGTTAACGGTCATCGCCAGCCTCTCTCAGGTTATAACGGTGACTTTGTCGACGTATCAAATATCCCGGCGGCGGCAGTCGACCGCGTCGAGATATTGCCCGATGGGGCATCCGCCCTCTATGGCTCCGACGCAATCGCTGGTGTCGTGAACATCATTTTGCGTGACGACTTCGAGGGTGCCGAAACTCGAGTGAGGTACGGCGGGGCGCCGGGAGGTCGTGACGAGACTGTGGTATCCCAGTTACTCGGCACGCGCTGGGGCTCAGGCAAGGCGATGCTCGTGTATGAGTACTGGGACGGTACGGCGCTCGACGCCTCCACACGTGGTTACGCCGCGAATGCTGACAAGCGGCCGTACGGGGGCGCAGACTATCG
>DATBCZ010000130.1:0-6469 GCA_036270175.1 Steroidobacteraceae bacterium
ACCAGCGGCTTGGGCAGCGAGTCAGTAATGGGCCGCATCCGCTCACCACGCCCCGCGGCCAACACCATCGCCCTCACAGAGTGACCCACCGGCTACCCAACGCCGTCGCTGCGCATTGCTTATCCATCGCTTCCCATCTACCGGGACGGCAGCACGCCGCATCGAGCGCGCGACCTCGCACGTTCGGCAAGCGGCTGTCGCTCACTTTCCATCCGCCGCGCGCGCAGCAGCCAACGCAACCCGCTCATTAGCCCGCGGCAACTCCCTCACCACCCGCTCCTCCAAAAACCTCCCAAACTCCCCCAACTCCGGATACCGCGTACACGTATCCCGCACATACTCCAGCGTCAGAGGCAGGTCCCTCAGATACCCCGCCTTGCCATCCCGGTACCAGAGCCGCGCAAAAATCCCCAGCACCTTCACGTGCCGCTGCATCCCTATTAAATCGAACCAGCGCAGAAACTCGGTATCGTCCGCACCGCTCAACCATGCACCCGCGTCGCCCTTCGATCGCAGCAGCGCCCGATAGCCGCTCACCCAACGCACCACCCGCTCGCGGGGCCACGAGATATAACAGTCCTTCAGCAAGGACACGAGATCGTACCCAACAGGACCTCGCAGAGCGTCCTGGAAATCAATGATGCCGGGGTTGCGGTCGCCAACCACCATGAGATTGCGCGAGTGAAAATCGCGGTGGACAAACACCGTCGGCTGCGCAAGTGCCTCCACCACCAGGAACTCAAAAGTCCGCGCGATCATCCGCGACTCGACATCGGAGAGCCCAACCGAAAGATGCCGCCGGAGAAACCACTCCGGCATGAGCGCGACCTCGCGCGCAAGCGGCTCACGGTCGTAAGGAGGGAGTTCCGCTGCCGCACTTCGCCCGCGCACCTGAACGTCTGCAAGCACGCCCAAGGCCTCCCCATACAGGCGCTCCGGATCCTCCCCCGCATTGAATCGCGAGAGGTAATGCGTTCCGCCAAGGTCCTCCAGCAGGAGCAGGCCACGATCCGTATCGGCCTGGTGGACGTGGGGGACATGCGCGCCAAGGGTCTCTAGCAGCCGCGTCACCTTCAAATAGGGCCGAACGTCTTCCTTACCCGGGGGCGCGTCCATGACGATGTAAGTCGCACCGTTATTAAACGCACGGAAGTAGCGCCGGAAACTCGCGTCAGCGGAAGCCGGCTCGATGCGCTCAGGCTTCATTCCCAGATCGCGAGACAACCATTCGTGTATAAGCGCGAGTCGCGAGTCGATCTCAGGCATGCAACGTCGAGTTTTTCGCGCCCTCGGCATGAGGGCGCGCCATTATAATGCCGCCCCTCATGCTGCGCCCGAACCCCATCTGGCTCGCCATAATCTCATTTGGCGCCCTCGCCCCCTTGGCACGAGCCGCTGATCAGAGCTGCCCGTCACCGACGGTGCCCACCCTGCTTCCGCAAGTACCGCCGGCGTCACCGCCAAAGCTGAAAGGCGAAAAAGATGTCGCGACAGGCGGCGCGATCGATATCGACGCCGATCACACCGTTGCCGACGCTGACGGTAAAAAGGCCACGTTTACTGGAAACGTGGTGATCCGCCAGGGCGACCGGCAGTTCAAAGCGGATCGCGTCGATGTGGATTCCCACAAGAACATCAAAGGCCAGGGAGGCGTCGACTACACCGACCCGATCGTGCACATCCTGGGCGCTGGCGGTGATTACTCCCCGACGGGCGGAGCGGACTTCAAGGACGCGCAGTTCCAGCTCCTGCAGCGTCCGGCACGGGGCTCCGCGCAAACGATGAACCTGACGCCCGAGGGCATCCTCAACCTCAAGGAAGTGACCTTCACGACCTGTCCGGCAAACGACAAGTCATGGATCCTCAGCGCGCAGGACATCAAGCTGGACACCCGCGCCAAAGTGGGCGAGGCCCACGACGCCAAAATCGAGTTCAAGGGCGTCCCGATCCTCTATCTTCCGTGGGTCTCCTTTCCGCTCGGTGATGAGCGCAAGAGCGGCTTCCTGTACCCGCTGATCGGCAGCTCCTCACGAAGCGGCGTCGAGCTGGCGGTGCCCTATTACTGGAACATCGCGCCGAACATGGACTTCACGGCTCAGCCGATCGAGTACAGCCGGCGCGGCATCGACCTGGGCGGCGACTTCCGCTATCTCGAGCCGGGTTCGCACGGCGAGTTGATTTGGCATTACCTGCCCGACGATTCCGTCTTCGGCGGTACCCGCAGCGATGTCAGGCTGCGCAACACCTCGGAGTTGACCGACAATCTGCGCTTCTCCGTCGACGCCGAGAACGCCAGCGACCCGCAATATTTCCAGGACTTCTCACAAGGACCGGAAGGCACGAGCACGGCCTTCGTCGAGCGGCGCGCGGCGCTCTCGTTTCGCAACGATCACTGGCGCATCGATGGAGTAGCGCAACAGTACCAGACGATCGACAACACCCTCGTGGAAGCCAACCGCCCCTACGCGCAGGTACCGTCTCTGACAGCGACCGCCGACTACGGCTGGGGACCGGGGAGCCTCCTGCACTACGGCCTCGACGCCGAGGTCACGAATTTCGATCGCGATGTCAGTCACATCGCCAACTGCACGGTGCCTGTGGGTATCGTCACACCATGTGTCACCGGATGGCGCATGGATTTCATGCCGACGGCGTCGCTGAACCTCGGCGGTGCCGGCTATTTCGTGCGACCCTCGGTGGCCTACCGAGTAACGCAATACGAGTTGGAAACCACGCAGCCCGGCGTAGACAAATCGCCGTCGCGTTCTCTGCCCATTGCGAGCCTCGACACCGGACTGCAGTTCGAGCGCGACCTGGGAGCCGCGGCCAACCGCAAGCTCACCCTGGAGCCGCGGATGTTGTACCTGTACGCGCCTTACCGGGATCAGGACAAGCTGCCGGTGTTTGACACGGCGTTGCCGGATCTCGTGCCGGTGGAGCTGTTCCGGAATAACCGCTATGTCGGTGCCGACCGGGTGAGCGACGCCAACCAGGTCGCGATGGGTGTCACGAGCCGCTTGCTCGACGGCCATGACGGCAGGCAGTTTCTCGCCATGACCGTCGGGCAGATTTATTACTTCCAGACGCCTCGCGTGGTACTGCCATACGAGGTACCGCAGACCGGCACACGATCCGACACCATCACCCAGTTCACCATCAACGCCTTCAAGAACTGGAACTCGAATATCGCCTTGCAGTGGAATCCCCAGGCCTCGGAATTCGAGCGTGCCGACGTGAACATCCAGTACAAGCCGGCCGGGGATAAGGTGATCAATCTCGCCTACCGCTTCGAGCGGGGCACGATCCATCCGGCCAGCCAGTGCAACATCGACGACGCCACCGGAACGGCCACCAACCTCCTGACCGCCGCGCAATATTCCCAGGCGGGAATCTGCGGCTTCGAGCAGGTGGAGCTGTCCGGAACCTGGCCGATCGCGGGCCACTGGAACGTCTTCGGCCGCGAGGTCTACTCCCTGCAGGACAAGCAGCCGCTGGAGAGTTTTGCCGGCTTCGAGTACGGTTCGTGCTGCTGGCGGGTTCGCTTCGGGGCACGCCGCTACATAAGCAGGCGTCCGCTTACGGCGCAGAGCACGGAGGCAGGTCCCCAGGACACCGCCGCGTGGCTGCAGCTGGAACTCACGGGTCTGGCAAGTGTCGGATCTGCGTCGGATACCTTCCTGATCGACGAGATCCGTGGCTACACGCCCTCGGAAGCGAACTCGCAAAAACTATTCAAGGGGCCATAAGAGCCGCTAGGCTCCCGCCCCCCTGACGAAGGAAAGCATGTCCATGCGCCGGATTCTGTCCCCTCTGATTGCCACTATTGCCTGCGGTTACGCCGCCCTGCTGTTCCAGGCGGACGCTGTCGCGCAAACCCGTGAGCTGGCCACCAAGGGCGCGCTGCTCGATCGCGTCGCGGCCGTGGTCAATGACGGCGTGGTGCTGAACAGTGAGCTCGATGACCAGATCACCATCGTGAGCGAGCGCCTACGGCAGCAGAAGCTCGAGCTGCCACCCCAGAACGTGCTGCGCCAACAGGTGCTGGAGCGTCTGGTGCTGCAGGAGATCCAGGCGCAGCGCGCTACGAAAGCCGGATTGAAGGTTCCTGATGAGACCCTGAACACCGCCCTGACGGATGTCGCCCAGCGTAACGGCATTCCCCTCTCGCAGCTTCCCGATGCGTTACATCAGCAGGGAATCGACTACGCGGCCTACCGCGAGGACATGCGAAAGGAGCTCACGTTGGGCCTGCTCCGCCAGCGCGACGTACTGCAGAGGATCAGCATTACACCCCGCGAGATCGACCAATACCTGGATAAAGAGGCGAAAACCCCGTCCTCGGATAACGAGTACAACGTCTCCCACATCCTCATCGCGGTACCGCAGGAAGCCACCCCGGCGCAGCTGGATGAGGCCGCCAAGCGCGCACAGGACGTTTCCACCCGCGCCAAGGGCGGCGAGGATTTCGCCAAGCTGGCGCTGGCCTATTCCAAGAGCCAGACGGCTCTCGAGGGCGGCGCCCTGGGCTGGCGCAAAGGCGGTGAGCTGCCCACCTTCCTCACCGACGTGATCGCGAAGCTCAAGGCAGGTGAGGTCAGCGACCCCCTGCGCACGCCGACCGGCTATCACATCATCAAGCTGAACGAGGTCCGCGGCGGCGGCAACAAGGCGATCGAGCACCAGGTGCACCTCCGCCACATTCTCATGAAGACGACCGAGTTGGCCGACGACGCCACCATCCGTCAGCGGCTGAACACGATCCGCGAGCGCATCGCTAAAGGTGAGGACTTCGCCGGGATCGCGCAGGTGAGTTCCGAGGACCCGGGCTCAGGCTCCCAGGGCGGTGACCTCGGCTGGACCGGACCCGGCACCTTTGTGCCCGAGTTCGATGCGGCCGTTTCGGGTCTGAAAGACGGCGAGATCAGCGAGCCCTTCCACACCCAGTACGGCTGGCATATTGCCCAGATGTTGGGCCGCCGTGACTTCGATAACACTGACGAGCTGAAGCGTCGGCAGGCTATTGATGCCATCCGCGCCAGTAAGGCGGACGAAGAGACCGAGCTGTGGTTGCGTCGCCTCCGCGACGAGGCCTACGTGGAATACAAGCTCTGAGTGCAACCCTTCCCCGCATAGCGCTCACTTCTGGCGAGCCGGCCGGCGTCGGCCCGGAGCTTTGCCTCGCCATCGCACGCCGCGAGCTCCCCTGCGAGCTCGTCTGCCTCGCCGACCGGAACCTCCTCGCCGAGCGCGCTGAGCGCCTCGGCCTGGACATCGAGCTGCGCACCTACAATCAACCCCAGGCCGCGAGACCACACGACGCCGGCCCCCATAGCGGTGGACCTCGGGCCGCGGCCTCCTCGGAGGCTGGACCTCAACACCGCGCATCACCACGAGCCGACCGCCCCACCGCGCGCCACCAGCCGGGCACCCTTCTCGTCGAGCACCACCCGCTCGCGGCACCCAGCGTCCCCGGTCACCTCGACTCCGCGAACGCCCGCTACGTCCTCAACCTCCTCGATCGCGCAACCGACGGAGCGACGGCGGGCGAGTTCTCCGCAATCGTCACCGCACCCGTCCACAAGAGCGTGATCGCCGACTCCGGAGTTCCCTTCACCGGCCACACCGAATACCTGGCGGCGCGCACACACGCACCGCTCCCCGTAATGATGTTGGCGTCCAAGGCGATGCGCGTGGCGCTCGCTACAACTCATCTCCCATTGAAGGACGTCAGCGCCGCGATCACGATCGACTCATTATGTAAGATCACCACAATCCTCCATCACGACCTCGTGAAGTGGTGGGGAATCCCGGCGCCACGCATTGCCGTCTGCGGACTCAACCCGCACGCCGGCGAAAGCGGTCATCTCGGCGACGAGGAGATCCGTGTGATCGGACCCGCAATCGCACTCCTCAAGGAGCGCGGTATCGATGTCAGCGGACCGCTACCCGCTGACACGGCATTCGTGCCACGCATCCTCGCCGGCTTCGACGCCGTGCTGGCCATGTATCACGACCAAGGCCTGCCCGTGATCAAACACGCGGGCTTCGACACAGCGGTCAACATCACTCTCGGATTACCGATACTGCG
Source organism: Steroidobacteraceae bacterium (assembly GCA_036270175.1). GTDB lineage: Bacteria > Pseudomonadota > Gammaproteobacteria > Steroidobacterales > Steroidobacteraceae > 13-2-20CM-66-19. Next base: position 6,089 of record DATBCZ010000130.1, read on the forward strand.
TACATCGGTGGACCACGGTACGGCACTCGACCTCGCCGGCACAGGCCGCGCCGACCCCAGCAGTCTCGCCTCTGCCGTCGCACTCGCCATCGAGCTCGCTGCTCGCGAGTAGCATCCGTGTCGACGCGCAACAAAATACCGTCCCTGGAGCCGCAACCCGGCCGGCCATCCATGGCCGGCGCTCGGGGCGGGACGGCGCCCCTCGCCCACCGCGCCCGCAAGCGGTTTGGCCAGCATTTCCTGCACGACCCCACGGTCCTCGAAAACATCGTCGCTGCGATCGGGCCCGGCGCGGACGATCGCCTCGTGGAAATTGGACCCGGCCGTGGAGCACTCACCCGCCTGTTGCTCGAAGCCGGCAACGGCTCGCTCGATGCACTC
>DATBCZ010000131.1:0-8444 GCA_036270175.1 Steroidobacteraceae bacterium
CCTGGCTCCAATCGGACTCCGACATGGCGCTCGGCACCAGGTACCCATGCAATTTTCCGAGAGGATCGCGAGCCCGCTCGAGAGCCACCACTTCCGGCGATTTGTAAGCCTGCGTATCCTGGCCCGAGTGGCCCGAGAGCCGCGGCACAGTCAATCGCAGAAGCGCCGGCGCACGACTATCGCGCACGAGACTCACAGCACGCGCGGTGCGCTCCGCCGCCTCAGCCGGATCGGTACCATCCCCTTCAATGATGGTAAGGCCCGCAAACGAACGCAGGTTCGCCGCGATGTTGCCGCCAGGTGTCTGCAACTTCGAGGAGACCGAGATGCCGAACCCGTTATCCTCGATATAAAACAGCATCGGCAGCTGCAAAGTAGTCGCGACGGTCAGAGCCGACCAAAACCCGTTAGTCGCTACCGAAGCATCGCCGCCGAGCACGACCGCAATGCTGCGCGAATAGGTGGCGTCGAGCAGTTCTTCGCGGCGATACCGGATCGCCTGGGCCCACCCCGCGGCTGGCGTGTACTGCGCTCCAACACCCCCGCAAGCCGGCAACACCGTCGGACCGTCCTTGCCCGGCATGTTGAATACAACACCGATATCCCTTCCTCCACTGAAAGAGCCCGTGCGCGCCAGCGGTCCGGCTGCCGCGTCTTCGAGAGCGACGCCGAGGGCGAGCATGATAGGACGGGAGCGATAGTAGACGGTGACGCCGTCGTGGGGGTCGGTTAGCTGGAGACCGAGAAGAATCTGCGCGAAGTCATGGCCGCGAGCGGAAAACTGGTACAGCACCTTCCGCTCCGGCAGGAGCTTCGACTCCTCGATATCGTCGAGGGCGCGAGAGGCGTGCAGTAGATAGGCCACGCGCTTCCAATCCGGTTGCTGCTGCAAACGCGGCGCAGGGGTGGGGAGCCGGGATACCGACGTGGCGGGTGCAGCCATGGGGCGCATCTCCAAAGAGGATTTTGCGCACAGCTTATGCCCGTGGCGGCGCAATGAGCTTGCTTTCATTGCCCATTTCATGGTCCTCTTGGCAATATTATTGCCGTACCGGGAGCCCTGGCATGTCCAAGACGCTGGATCGCGTCGATCGCCGCATTCTCGACACCCTGCAGGCCGATGCCCGTATCTCCAACCAGGAGCTCGCCAAACGCGTCGGGCTCTCGCCGGCGCCCTGCTGGCGCCGCCTGCGACGGCTGGAAGAGGAAGGCTTCATCGCGGGCTACGCGACGCTCCTGAATGGTTCTGCGATCGGACTGCCGATTCTGGCCTACGCCCTGGTCACCCTGGACAACCATCACACCGAAACGGTGCGACAGTTCGACCGCCTCGTCGAGGACCGACCCGAAGTGCTCGAGTGTCACGCCATGAGCGGCCCCAATGACTTCCTGCTGCGCATCGTCGCCGCCAGCATGGAAGCCTACGAGCACTTCCTGTCCACACAGATCCTGCAGCTCGCGGCGGTCCGCTCCGTCAACACCAGCTTCGTACTGCGTACGAAGAAATCGACCACCCGCTTGCCGGTGTTGTAGTTACCCGGGGCACCTCGCCCGGCGCGTCTACCCTGCCCGCAGCGCCGGACCGCCGCGCTTGTGAGTATCCGGCGCCCCCCTGGGCCGCCTACGCCAACTCCTGCAAATCCTCCGCCGTGAGTTGAATCGCAGCCGCCGCGATGTTCTCCTCGACATGTTTCACCGACCCCGTCCCCGGAATCGGCAACATCGCCTTGGAATGATGCAGCAACCACGCGATGGCAGCCGCTCCAACCGACACCTTGTGACGCTCGGCAACCCGCGCGAGCGCCCGCGATGCCGCCCCCTGCGCATGCCGCCCTGAATCGAGCGGCGCCCAGGGAATGAAGGCCATGGACTTCTTCGCACAATACTCCAGGACCCCATCCGAGCGTCGATCATCCAGGTTGAATCGATTCTGCACGGACACCAGCGGCGTGAGCCGCTCCGCCTGCTTGAGCTCATCCAGGCTGACGTTGGAAATGCCGATGTGACGAATCTTGCCCTCGGTCTGCAGGCGCAGCAGCTCGCCAATGGAATCGGACAGTGGCACCCGCGGATCCGGCGAATGAAACTGGTACACATCGATCCGATCACGGCGCAATCGGCGCAGGCTACCCTCGCACGCCGTACGCAGATGTTTAGGCTGCCCGTTGCGATTCCAGACATCCGGTCCCGGGCGAACCAAACCACCCTTGGTGGCGATGACCAGGTCGGCCGGATACGGATACAGCGCTTGCGCGATGATGTTCTCGCTGACCTCCGGCCCGTAGGAATCCGCGGTATCGATGAAGTTGACGCCCAGCTCCACAGCCCGTTGCACGACACGCACCGCCGTAGGCACATCTGACGGAGGTCCCCAGATTCCCTGGCCGGTGATGCGCATTGCCCCGTAACCGAGCCGGTTCACCTCGAGATCGCCGCCCAGAGTGATCTGGCCGGCGGCGCTTGCATTAGTTGTAGAGGTCATGGCCCGACACCTTCGAGAGTTGGATCGATTGAAGGCCGCACAATAGGCACTGCCACGGTGCAGGCGGCAGGGTACATCGAGCACGGATTATGCCCGAGCGATGGGCAAATAAATTGGACACGTAGAGCGAGAGCGACGCTACACTTTATCCACATGGACAACATCGATGTCGTCGTGATCGGTGCGGGAGTCGTTGGACTTGCCGTGGCACGCGCACTCGCCACGAGAGGCCGCGAGGTTCTGATACTCGAGGCAGCGGATCATTTCGGAACTGGAATCAGCTCGCGCAACAGTGAGGTCATCCACGCGGGCATCTACTACCCACGCGGCTCGCTCCGGGCCCGGATGTGCGTCACCGGTCGCAACCTGCTCTACGACTTCTGCGAGGAGTACGGGGTTCCCTATCGACGTTGCGGGAAACTCATTGTCGCCACCTCGGAAGCGCAGCTCGCGGACCTCGAATGGATCAAAGCGGCGGCGCAGGCCAACGGCGTCGCGCTGGAGTTCTTCAGCCGCGACCGTGCGCTCGCGCTCGAGCCTCAGCTCGCTTGCGAGGGGGCGCTCTATTCGCCCGCGACCGGCATCATCGACTCGCACGCCTATATGCTCTGCCTCCTCGGACAGGCCGAGACTCGTGGCGCCACACTGGTAACCAGCAGTCGGGTGACTCATCTACAGCTCGAGCCTGACGGCATTCAGATAGGGATCAATGACGAGCCGCCCAGCCTGAAGACCAACACCATCATCAACAGTGCGGGCCTCCACGCCCCGCACATCGCGCGACTCATAAGGGGCTTTCCGCCCGAACACATTCCAACACCCTACTTCTGCAAGGGAAGTTACTTCACCCTGGCGGCCCGCTCGCCGTTCGAGCACCTGGTCTATCCGATCCCCGAGCCCGGCGGCCTGGGCGTGCATCTAACTCTCGACCTCGCAGGGCGCGCGCGGTTCGGGCCCGATGTGGAATGGGTGGAACAATGCGACTACGCGGTCGAGCCACGCCGGGCCAAACGGTTCTACGCGGCAATCCGCGCCTACTGGCCGGACCTACCGGACGGAGCGCTGCAACCCGCGTACGCGGGGATTCGGCCGAAAATCACAGGTCCGAGTGAAGTCCCGGCTGATTTCCGGATAGAGGGTCCGGAGACCCACGGAGTACCGGGCGTTGTGAATCTCTTCGGAATCGAATCGCCGGGCCTCACCGCATCCCTGGCGCTTGCAGAATACGTCGCCGCACGCGCTGCTACCCGATAATCCCCCGCTGCCGCAGACTCTCGACAATGCGGCGCGCGATCTCCTCGGGAGAGCACTCGGCGGCACCCACGACGATCTCCGGATTTTCCGGCGCCTCGTAGGGTGAATCGATACCGGTGAAGTTCTTGATCTTACCTTCCTTGGCACGCGCGTACAGCCCCTTCGGGTCACGGCGCATGCACTCCTCTATCGGCGTGTCCACGAAGATCTCAACGAATTCGTCCGGACCCACCAACTCGCGCACCATCTGTCGCTCCGCGCGGAACGGCGATATGAAAGAACACAACACAACCGTTCCGGCGTCGACAAACAGCTTGGCCACCTCGCCGACGCGCCGGATGTTCTCGACCCGATCGGCATCGGTGAATCCGAGGTCACGGTTCAATCCATGGCGCACGTTGTCGCCATCGAGCATGTAGGTATGTGCGCCCAGCGCATGCAGTTCGCGCGCCACGACGTTGGCGATAGTGCTCTTGCCCGAACCCGACAATCCGGTGAACCAGAGAATCGCCGGCCGGTGCCCGTTCAATTCAACCCGCGAGGTCTTGTCGACCATGAGACTCTGGCGATGGATGTTGGTCGCCCGGCGTAAGCCGAAGGTGATCATGCCGGCGCCAGCCGTCGCATTCGTGAAACGGTCGATGAGAATGAACGCGCCCGTCTCACGGTTCTCCGTGTAGGGATCGAAAGCCACCGGCACCGCAGTGGCCAGATTGCACAGGCCGATTTCATTCAAACCCAACGTCTTCGCGGCAATGTGCTCCAGCGTATTGACGTCCACCTTGTGCTTGAGGCTCGTGACACGGGCAGGCAGGTACTTCGTACCGATGCGCATCAGATACGAGCGCCCGGGAAGCATCGCATCCTCCGTCATCCACAACACGTGCGCCGCAAATTGATCTACGACTTCGGGACGCGAATCCGCCCGTGCGATCACATCACCTCTCGCGACATCTACTTCGTCCGTCAGCGTCAGAGTAATCGCATCACCGGCATTGGCTTCAGGCAGATCACCATCCGCGGTTACGATCCGCGCCACGGTGGACTCTTTCCCGGACGCGGCAACGACAATGCGATCACCCTGCTTGACGCTTCCGGAAGCAACCGTGCCGGAGAATCCGCGGAAATCCAGATTCGGACGGTTCACCCACTGCACGGGGAACCGGAAGGGGTGATCCGCGACGCCGCGCTCGACATCGAGGCTTTCGAGATGCTCGAGAAGGCTGGGGCCGTCGAACCAGCGCATCCGCTCGGAACGTTGGGTAACGTTATCGCCATAGCGCGCCGACACCGGAATAGTCGTGATGGACGCAAAATCCAGCGCCTGCGCGAAGCCGAGATAATCACCGACAATGTGATGGAACCGTTCGCCGGAGAAGTCCACCAGGTCGATCTTGTTGACGGCGACAACGATGTGCCGGATCCCCAGCAGCGAGCAGATGTAGCTGTGCCGGCGGGTTTGGGTCAGCAAACCCTTGCGCGCGTCGATCAGGATGACGGCGGCATCGGAGTTCGAGGCGCCCGTCGCCATGTTGCGCGTGTACTGCTCGTGGCCCGGAGTGTCGGCGACGATGAACGAGCGGCGCGGGGTTGCGAAAAACCGGTAGGCCACGTCGATGGTGATGCCCTGCTCCCGCTCGGCTTCGAGCCCGTCGACGAGCAGCGCAAAGTCGATATCGTCTCCCGTGGTGCCGTGTTTGCGGCTGTCCCGCTCGAGAGCGACGAGTTGGTCCTCGAGGATCAGCTTCGTGTCATACAGGAGCCGCCCGATCAGCGTCGACTTGCCGTCGTCGACCGAGCCACACGTGAGGAAGCGCAGCAGTCCTTTAGCCGGACCGTCGGAGCCCCCTCCGGAGCTCACCGTGACATGTTTGGGCGCGTAGGTGATCATCAGAAGTACCCCTCGCGCTTCTTTCTCTCCATGGAGGCCGCCTCGTCATTGTCGATGAGCCGACCGGAGCGCTCCGACGTTCGCGAGGCCATCATCTCCGCGATGATGTCATCGAGCGTCTCGGCATCACTCTCGATGGCGGCCGACAGTGGATAGCACCCCAACGAGCGGAAGCGTACGTTGCGCGTTTCCTCAACCTCTCCAGGCAACAGAGGCATGCGATCGTCATCCCGCATGATCAACAGTCCATCCCGCTCCACAACCGGCCGCGGCGCGGAGAAATACAATGGGACCACGGGAATGTCCTGCGCGCGCGTGTACTGCCAGATGTCCAACTCGGTCCAGTTGGACAGCGGAAACACCCGGATGGTCTCGCCCTTGGCGATGCGGGTATTATAAAGATTCCAGAGCTCGGGACGTTGATTACGGGGGTCCCACACGTGACCTGCCGAGCGGAACGAGAACACACGCTCCTTTGCACGGCTCTTTTCCTCATCACGCCGTGCGCCGCCGAAGGCCGCATCGAAATCCCACTTATCGAGCGCCTGCTTCAACGCCTCGGTCTTCATAACCTGGGTATGCAACTGCGAGCCGGAGGCGATGGGATTGATCCCGCGGGCAACCCCTTCGGCGTTCGTATACACGAGCAACTTCACACCATAGCGGGCGGCGATTCCGTCCCGGTGGCGGATCATGTCGCGGAACTTCCAACCTGTATCGACATGCAACAGCGGAAACGGCGGCTTCGACGGATAAAACGCCTTCATTGCCAGATGCAGCATGACGCCGGAATCCTTGCCGATCGAATACAACATGACCGGATTGCGGAATTCGGCGGCGACTTCGCGAATGATGCCGATCGACTCGGCTTCGAGTCGCTGCAATTGCGCGGACAGGACCGGACGGGTAACTGTGGTGCTCATCTTCGGTTCATGCGGCCAGCGGTACAGGATTCAACGCACCGCTGGCGATGAAATTCGAGTTGCGCAATCCGGGCTTCCCGTACGCCAGCGGCGCGCCTCCGGGAGCCAACACACTGCCCCCCGCGGCGACCAGCACTGCGTGGCCGGCCGCGGTGTCCCACTCCATCGTCGGCCCGAGCCGCGGGTAAAGGTCCGCCGAGCCGGCGGCCACCAGGCAGAACTTCAGCGACGAGCCGACCGAGACGCGCTCGAAAACAGAGTATTGAGCCAGGTAAGTTTCGGTTTCGGGGGTCGCATGGGATCGGGAAACGACCACGGTCAGACCCTGTGGCGGCGTCGGTCGAACGTGGATCGGTTCACGCGGCGCCGCGACTTTCGCGTCGGTCGGTTGGTGACTGCGTTTTGCCCAACCGTCCGTCACGTTGCCGATGTAGAGACCCGCGGTCACGGGTGCATAAACGACTCCCAGCACCGGCATGCCGTCGCGAATGAGCGCGATGTTGACCGTGAAGTCGCCTATCCGTTGAATGAATTCCTTGGTCCCGTCGAGAGGATCGACGAGGAAAAACTGGCTACCGATGGCGGGCAGTCGCCCCGCGGCCACCTCTTCCTCCGCAACGATCGGTACATCTGGAGCGGCCTTGCGCAGGCGCTCGAGAATGATCGCCTCAGCGGCGTGATCGGCTACCGTAACCGGTGAGTGATCCGCCTTACGCTGCACCTCGAAGCCAGCGATATAGATTTCATGCGCGGCTCGACCCGCCTCGACGGCGGCTTCGACCATGGTATCCAGCAGAGCAGAACGGGAATTGGGACTGTCGTACAAAGTGGGACCCCTTTCGGGCGGGAGTCTACACAATAGGATGCCGCGGACTGTACGACCAAGCCCGGCAGAGCCAGAATTCCTGGGAATGTACTTAGAAGAGGCTTAGCCCGCTGTTGTGGGCGAGTACCGGGCCGCATCGGGGGCGAGCGGCCCCCGGGGACGGTGCGGGGCCCGCCATGAGCCGGCGAGCCCCCACCAACTCAAACTTCGCTCACTCAGTTCTGCCGAATCGCTTCCACCTGGATCGCCAGCTTCACGTCCATCTTGAAGCCATAGGCGTCGCCGAAGCCCATGCCAAAATCCTTGCGGTTGAATGTTGCCTTGGCATCGGCACCGCAGACCTCTTTCTTGGTCATGGGATTGGGCTTGCACAGGAACTGGTCAATGGTGAGTGTCAGCGGCTTGGTCACACCGTGCAGCGTGAACTGGCCTTCCACTTTCGTGGGCGCGCCATTCACAAAACCCGCGAGCGTGCCTTTGTAGGTCGCTGTCGGAAACTTCGCTACATCGAACAGGTCCGGGCTCTTCGCGTGCTCGTTGAGCTTCTCGTGACCGAAGTCGATGGAGCTCGTGTCGATGGTGATGTCGACAGTACCGGTGCTCTTATCCTTGTCGTAAACGATAGTGCCGGATGTCTTATCCAGTTTCCCACGCCAGACCGAAAGCCCACCCATATGGTCGGCCTCGAAGCTCGGGTAGGTATGGCCAGGGTCGACGTCGTAAGTCACAGGCGCGGCCAGTGCGGAACCCGCAACGAGAGTCAGCATGGCGGCCGACAGGGCGATCTTCATTTGAGAATTCTCCAGCGTAAGCCAAACGGGCCCGTAGCCTAACGGGAGGAGGCTGGCCATAGCCAGCCCCCTTTGAGAGAGCAACTAATTGTGCCCGACCCGTGGTGCTTGACCGCTCCGTGGCCGAGCCCCAGACACCGACCCAGGGCCAGCGTCTGTTACAGGACCGCTGTCACCGAACCGCGGCGACCGCGGCCGGACGGCCCTGAAAGCCCAAGGCACGAGCAACGACGTCGTGGGTAATCTCACCCGCGTGTACGTTGAGTCCCCCGGCCAG
>DATBCZ010000132.1:0-5993 GCA_036270175.1 Steroidobacteraceae bacterium
CCGGGCGGCAACTGTTGGAACCTATGGTAGTTCTGGCGCACGTCCGACTGTTGACTGGGCGGCAGTGATTGAAATTTCTGCCAGCGCTCGCGCAAAGCCTGGCGCTGTTCCGGGGGCAGGGCGTGCCACTTATTGAAACGCTGGCGTGCCAGGTCCTTCTGGTCGGGCGTCATCCCAAGCCAACGTTGACTGCCGCGCGCGAGCGCCTGCTGCCTTTCAGGCGGCAAGGTGCTCCACTGATTGCCGAAGCGCGCGAGAAGTTTCTGCTGGTCCGGCGACAGACTCGACCACTGCACAGGCGCCGCGGGCGCGCTCGCCGCCGGCGGGGGAGCTGACGGCGGAGGCGCAACTGGCTCCTGCTGCGCGAACACGGGCGCCGCGCTTGCTAGAAGAAGTGCGAGTAGCACAGAGCGTTGTTTGTTATTCATCTTGTTTCGCCCCTGGCGCGCTCGGCTTCGGTGCAGGCGTGGCGGGTTTCGCCGCGATGACCGTTGGATTGGCTGGTTTGGCCACCTTGCCGATGTCTGTCTGCGAAAGATATTCGATCCACGAGCCGTCGTCCGGCTGCACCGTATCCGACGAGGGGTCGACACTGCCCAGAAATTCCAGCAACTCGTCGTCGAGTGCCGGAGGGCTGGCCTTGTGCGGAGGATCGTCGGCGAGCGCTGCACCGCAGCCGGCCGTGAGTACCGTGAAGGCCAACACCAGCCGGGAGCGCCGGTTCAACATCAGGTGTCGGTCTCGCTGCCGCCGCCCGCCTCCGTCTGGTCTGCCGCCCACTCATAGAACGAGCCGGAGCCGTCTCCGTCCTGCACCAGATCAAGCCCTTCGCCGTCCGCCAGAAGCTCCAGGTCCACCGGGTGCGCGCCGTCGACCACGACGGGCAACTCAGTCTGCGGCCCGCGATGCCAGAGAACCATGGTCACAAGGACGGCCGCCGCTGCCGCACCCGCGGTCGGGACCAGAGTAAGGAAACGCGAGAAAAGCGGACGGCGTCGTGTCGACGCTGCTTCAACCGCCGCCTGGCGTGCCTGGTTGAGGCGTGAGCGGACGCGGCCGTCGATGCGCAGGACGCTTTCCTCAAGCGCTTGGCGCGAGAGCCGCTCGAAGTCCGTCAGCTGTTCACCACCCTGCCCGCTCATACCAATTCCCCGAGTTGCTCCCGCAGCGCCTGAAGCGCGCGAAAATAATGTGTTTTTACGCTGCCTTCGGAGCAGCCCATCGCAATTGCGGTCTCCGCGACGTCCATACCTTCGAGCGTGCGCAGCATAAATACCTGCTGCTGCCGCCGAGGGAGGTCAGCGAGAGCCTTTTCCAGCGCACCCATCGCCTCAGCCAATTCGAGCTTCTTCACCGGGGACGGGTCCGGACTCGGCGCCAGGGCGATCGGGTCTGGCTCGTCATCCTCTTCGTCGCCGCGGAATGGCATCCAGGCGATGACACGTCCGCGCACGGTTCGCCGGCGCTGCATGTCACGAATGCGGTTCTCGAGTATGCGATAGAAGAGCGGCTTCCACTCTTCCGCCGGCTTATCCGCGTAGGCGCGGGCCAGCTGCAGCATCGCATCCTGCACGGCATCCAATGCGTCATCCTCATGTCGGAGCGCAGCTTGGGCGATTTTGAATGCCTTGAGCTCGACGCCGGCCAGAAACTGGTTCAGCGCACGGGAACGGGCATTGTTAGACGATTCCGACAGTTCCACGTCGCCGTGTGATGCAACCGGCATGCTATAAGGCGACGCGAATGTAGCAAACTCCGACATGCCTCGTATAACGCGCGTGCTCGTACTCGGGTTGACTCACCTCCACACGCGTAACTCTTTGATTTCCTTGAGACCATGACCCCGGCTTGCGTTTTCCGTGTGGCGCTCGACACGCCGCTCAAGCGCCTTTTCGACTATTTGCCGCCCGAATCGACCCTTTGGGGTGCGCCGATCGCGCCGGGGATGCGGGTGCGGGTGCCGTTTGGTCGGCAGAAACTGATTGGAATCGTGATGGAGGCAGCCGATTCCTCGGACGTCTCGCCTGAGCGGCTGAAGCCGATTCTCGAGGTGCTCGACCCCCGGCCGGTGCTCGATGCCTCCGCGCTCGCCCTGCTGCGGTGGGCGGCGGAGTACTACCACCATCCCATCGGGGAGGTGCTGTCCACCGCGCTGCCGAAGGCGATGCGGATGGGGGCGGCGGCTGAGGCGCATGAGGAGCGGTGGAGTGTGACGCCGGATGGGCGGGAGGCGTGGACGCGGGGGGAGCCCCGGCGGGCGCCTAAGCAGAGGGAGTTGTTGGGGTTTTTGGTAGCTGGTGAGGCGGCGCTGGCGCGTGCCGGTGAGTCCTCGCTCGTGCGCGAGAGCGGCGTGCTGTTGGCGAGTGAGGAATCCGTGTCGGCGGGCGAGGGCGTTTCGGCGGTGGCGCTCGACGAGGCTCTGCCTAAGTGGCGCGACGCTGCGCGATCGCTGGCGGAGCGCGGGTGGGTTCTCTCCGCGGAGGTTGCGCTGGCTGGCGGCGAGGCGCGGTTTGCCGTCCGAACTCCGGGGCCCGATCTTCGCGACGAGCAGCGCGTTGCCGTCGAGGCTGTCGGGGCGGCCTTGGGACACTTCGGCGCGTTCGTCCTTCATGGCGTCACTGGCAGTGGTAAGACCGAGGTTTACCTCCGGCTAGTGGAGCGAGTCCTCCAACAAGGACGCCGCGCCCTGGTCCTGGTGCCCGAGATCGGTCTTACGCCGCAGCTCGTCGGTCGATTTCGCGATCGTTTCGACACGCCCATGGCCGTGTTGCACTCCGCTCTAACTGACAGCGAGCGCCTCACGGCGTGGCGCCAGGCGTTCAGCGGCCACGCGCGAATTATGCTGGGTACGCGCTCGGCCGTCTTCGCACCGGTTCCCGACCTCGGAATCATCATCGTCGACGAGGAACACGACTCCTCGTTCAAACAACACGAGGGTGGCTTTCGCTACTCCGCACGCGACCTGGCGGTAGTGCGAGCTCAGCGAGCTGACGTACCGGTGCTTCTCGGCTCGGCCACCCCCGCGCTCGAATCTCTGCAGAACGTCGCCGGGGGTCGCTACGTACGCCTCTCGTTACCCTATAGGGCTGCGAAGGCCGAACCTCCACGCATGTCGCTGGTAGACCTGCGCTCTAACGCCGGCCACGCGGGCGTATCAACACCCGCTATTCAGGCAATCGAACGGCATCTCCGCGATGAGGGGCAGGTACTGGTGTTCCTGAATCGGCGTGGGTATGCGCCCACCCTGCTTTGCACGGCATGCGGTTGGATCGCCCCCTGTCGAGAGTGCGATGCCCGATTAACCGTCCATCTTTCCGCCGGGCGGCTCCGATGCCACCACTGTGGGTTCGACACGGAATTGCCCAAACGTTGCCCCCAGTGCGGTTTTGCCGTGAAGCCGGTGGGCCAGGGTACCGAGCGGATCGAAGAATCGCTGGCGAGCCTCTTTCCAGGCGTAACACTGGCGAGGCTGGATCGGGACGTCGTACGTCGGCGCGGCGACATGGAGGAGGTCATGCGCCGCATGTCATCCGGCGAAGCACGCATTCTGGTCGGGACGCAAATGGTGACGAAGGGTCACGACTTCCCGAACGTGACACTCGTGGTCGTACTCAACGCCGACCAAGGATTGTTCAGCACCGACTTCCGCGCACCGGAGCGGCTCGCCCAAACCATAGTGCAGGTCGCTGGACGCGCGGGCCGCGGCACCAAGCCCGGCGAAGTGTTGATACAAACCGAGTTTCCCGGCCATCCACTGCTGCTGAGTCTGTTGTCGGAAGGGTATGACGGGTTTGCGCGCACGGCCCTCACGGAGAGGGAGCAAGCGTCGTGGCCGCCGTTCAGTCGGCTCGCCGCGGTCCGCGACTCCGCGAAGACAGCGGCAAGCGCGCTCGAGTTTCTGACAGAGGCTCGCAAGCTCGCCGGTACCCCTCCGCGAGGCCTGAAACTGTTGGGACCGGTGCCCGCCGCAATGTCAAAACGCGCGGGCCGCTATCACGCGCAACTTCTCATCGAGGGCGCGGACCGCTCCAGCCTGCACCACTTTCTGGATTCATGGCTTCCCGCGGTAGAACAGCTGCAGAGCGCGCGACGCGTGCGATGGGCGCTGGATGTCGACCCTATCGAGCTGTTTTGATGAGCTGAATGACGCCGGTTACGGATGGGCTGCCGCGAGGTGGGCGTCCCGGAACTCGCGCAAAACCGCGTTCATGCGGGTTTGGTAGCCATCGCCTTGCGCTTTGAACCATTCCAACACATCGACGTCGACGCGCAACGCGATCTGTTGCTTGCGCGGCGGCACCGGCAGGCCGCGGTGCGCGACCGCCCGCGCCCAATCTTGCGGCAGTGTACGAGGCGCATCTTTGGTAAATCGGACGTCACCATCGGGCATCGACTTCAGCCGTGCCCAATCCGTCTTGCCTTTAGGGGCGCTTGGAGTAGCGCCAGTGCCACGCTTGCTCTTCATATTTCACCGCTTTGCGAGCCGAAATAATGTGCGGTACGTCGTCACCGCCACGAGGTGCCCAGACGACAAACAACGGTGCCTCGCCGAGGCGTGAAATGGCAGGGCGCATTGCTGCCGTAAATGCCTGATTAATCGACGTATTTCGCCGGTTTCGAGGGAAATTCCGGGCGCTGTGTGGGAATCAGGTGGCGGCCCTGGCGGATTGGGAGCCCGGCGTTGGCGGCTGGCGAAGACCCTCGCGCCGGCGACCTAGGAGATGCGTCCTGACGCGAGATACTGTCTCCAGCCGCCGAGGGCGGTGATATCGGCGCCGGTTGCCGCAGCGTAGGACTCGCATAGGAAGCCGGGCACCTGCTCGCCGCTTTCCAACTCGACTCGGCCGATGCCGAGAGGAGTTGGAATACCCGCGACGAAGGAGCCGAAAAGGGAGGCCGGGACCGACCAGACTTCGACTTCGACAGCGGCGCCTCCGGTGGCGACTCGCACGAGGCCGGGCCGATGAGGTGGGCCACCCGGTAGGGCGAAGAATTTGTATTTGGGCGCGGTGCGGGTGCGGATCACGAGAGTGGCGTTTCGGCTCGTGAGCTGTTGGTTGAGGGGCAAGCCCTCCATGTGGGCGCCGCAGACGGCGACGGCGATTCGATCTTCGGGTGTATTGACGGGCACTGTGGCAACCGATGGTGGGATGGCGACCGATAAAGCACCCAGCGGAACATCCGCGGCGCGATGGAGGCGATCCGCGACAGCCAGCAACCGCGCGTCGGTGCCGGCGCAGCCAACGAGCGTCACTCCGAATGGCAGCCCGTCTCCGCGGAAGCCGGTGGGCACGGCTACTGCGGCGAGATCGAGCAGATTGACGAAGTTGGTGTAGTAACCGAGATTGGAGTTGAGGCGGATGGGTTCGGATTCCACCGCGTCGATGCGATAGATCGTTCCCGCCGTGGGTGTGACCAACACATCCATTGACTTCCAGGCGCGCTCAGCGGCACGCCGCAACTCCATCAGGCGATATTGCGCGCGAAAGGTGTCCACCGCTGTCGCATTACGGCCGCCCGAGATGATTTGCCGCGTCACCGGGTGCAGGGAGTTCGGCTGGCGCTCGAGGAAGTCGCCGACGGCGCAGTACCGCTCGGCGACCCACGGCCCTTCGTACAAAAGCCGTGCGGTGGCCAGAAATGGCTCGAAATCGATCTCTACGCGTCGTCCGCCGAAAGATTCCAGGCGGGCCACCGCTTCGGAGAAAAGACGCGCGTACTCAGCGTCACCGAAGAATTCCAACTGCGACGCGCGGGGGACGCCGAAGCGGAAGGCGGAGCCGGAGAGCCCCATTGGGGACATCACCCTCGCATAGGAATCCTCCGGATCAAACACAGCCGCCACGTCATACACTCGCGCGGCATCACCCGCCGTGAGTGCAAAAATCAACACGCAATCCAGCGAGCGGCAAGCGGGTACCACCCCGCTCGTGCTCAAAGCGCCGCAGGTTGCCTTGAGGCCCACGATGTTGTTGAACGCTGCCGGGACTCGG
>DATBCZ010000133.1:0-3684 GCA_036270175.1 Steroidobacteraceae bacterium
TCCGTCAGGAGATCGACGACTTTACCCTTGCCCTCATCGCCCCACTGGGTGCCAATGACGACGACGAATTTACCCACGTGAGTGAGGCTCCTATCGGACCAGGAAGAGAATCACGACCCCGACGAGCATGCTGCCCAGGCCGGCGATGCGCAACTCGCGATCGCCGATCTCCAGGAGTTTCGAGAACGCCCGCTTCACACCGCGCGGATTCAGAAACGGCGCGATGCCCTCGAACACAAAGAACAATCCCAGTGCCGCCAGCAGGTCCGTCAGATTCAAAGACACGGGAGCGACTCCCGACCTGCGCGCACCGCAGGCAGCATTATTTAGTGCCCGGATGCGGCTTATCGGAATCCTTCAGATACTTGAAGAACTCCCCGTCCGGCGTCACCACCAGCAGATCGCCATCCTTGCCGAGCGAGTGGTCATACGCCTGCAAGCTGCGGTAGAAGCTGTAGAACTCGGGATTCTTTGAATAGGCGCGCGCATAGATGGCCGTTGCTTCGGCGTCGCCCTCGCCGTGGACGCGCAGGGCCTCGCGCTCCGCGTCGGCCAGGATCTCGGTGCGCTGACGCTCGGCGGAAGCGCGAATACGCACACTCTGACTCTGACCTTCGGCCCGCAGCCCGCTCGCGATCTTCGCGAAGTTCTGCTTCATGCTCTCGTAGACGCGCGAACTCACCTCGTCGGGCAGGTTGATCGCCTGCACGCGCACGTCGATGAGCTCGGCCCCGAGGCCGGCGACATTCTTACTCGCCTGACCAAACATCTCACCCGTCACCGCGGCGCGCTCGGATGACACGATCTGCTCGAGAGTGCGTTCCGCGACAACGCTCTTGATACCGTCCTTGACGATTTCCGCCAACCGCCGGCTCGCGATGTCCTCGTTACCTCCGGTCGCCTGGAAGTAGTAGCTCGCGTCCTTGACGCGCCACTTGATGTAGAAATCGACGACCAGGCCGCGGTTGTCGTTGGTGAGGAAGGTCTCGCCGTTGTAGGTCTGAGAAAGGATGCGCCGATCGAAGACCACAACCTGGTCCCACGGCCACTTGGCGTGCAGACCGGGCGCATAGTGGGTACCCACGATGGCGCCGAATTCGGTGCGGATGGCGAGTTGCGCCTCATTGACAGTGAACAATGAAGTCGCGGCGGCCAGCAGTAACAGGCCGACGACGATCATGATCGGGAAAGCGCGTGTAGGCATCAACGCTCTCCCCGCCCGCGAGCTTCGACGGTCACGGAGTCCTGCTCCTTGGGCACAGACGAGGATTCCGCCGGCTGCTCGACGTCGCGAGCCGCTGCCTTGTCGAGCAGCTTGTCCAGTGGCAGATAGAACATGTTGCCGCCGCCCGCGCCACCGCCGGCTTTCTGATCGATCACGACCTTGTGAGCCCGGGCGAGCAGGCTCTCGATGGAATCCATGTAGAGCCGCTTGCGGGTGATTTCCGGCGCCTGCTCATAGGCCGCCAGGAGCTCCGTGAAGCGCTCCGCCTGACCCTGGGCGATGGCGGTGACCTGGGCTTTGTAGGCTTGCGCGTCCTGCTGCATGCGTACGGCCGCACCCTGCGCGACCGGAATGATGCTGTTGGCGTAAGCCTCCGACTCCTTGGTGAAGCGCTCCTGGTCGGCGAGCGCCTTGTTGGCGTCCCGCTGCGACGGAATCACGGGCTCCGGCACCTGCACGTCGATGAGGTTGACGGTCGTAACCGTGATACCAGTGTTGTAGTACTCGAGCGTCTGTTGGATGAGCGTCTTGGTACGTTTCGTGATCTGCGGACGCGTGCCACCCACCAGCACCTCTTCGAGCTTGCTGCGGCCGACGACTTCGCGAATCGCGGCCTCGCTCACCTCGTTCAGCGTGGCGTCGGGGTCAAACACCTGGAAGAGATATTTCTTCGGATCGGTGTACTGGTACTGCACCGAGAAGTGCAGATCCACGAGATTCACATCGGAGGTGAGCACCCGCTGCTTGAAGTCCGTGGAATTCACGTTCGCGACGTTGACCTTGCTGACGGTCTCGATCGGCCACGGCCACCGCCAGCCCCAGCCCTCATTTCTGACGTCGATCAGCTTGCCGAAGCGCAGGACGACGCCGCGCTCGGCCGATTTGATCTGGAAGAAGCCGCTCGCCAGCCACAACGCGACCACCACGAGACCGATCAGCAGCAGGAGCGAGCCACCCTCGCCGCCTTTGCCACCCGGCCGCAGCAGCGACTCGAGCTTGCGCTGCCAGTTTTTTACGCGTTCGTCGAGATCAGGACCGCCCTGGCCAGGCCGCCGTCCCCAGGGATTGTTCTGACCGCCGCCAGGTTGATTCCACGCCATATGTAAGAGAAAAAACTCGCTGACCTAGCGCGGGGCCCGGGTGGTCGCGCTCGAAACGGCCGTCGATTGTAGGTAGGCATCCCCGGGCGCACAAGGCATATCGGGGCCCCGCACCTCCAGAATCTGCACGCCGGGGGTGCGCGCGAGCACCAGCAGTTCCACGTCCGGGAGCTCCACCAGCAGCTCGATCGAGCCGTCGTCGGCGCTCCGCTCCTCGCGGACGGCTTTAGCGGCATAAAGGCGCGAGCGTAGCGCCCCGGCGGCCGCGGGGACGTGCACCCGCGCGAGACGGGCGAATCGGGCAATGCGCTCGGCAATCGCGCCGCTCAGCAGATCCAGGCCCAGGCGCCGCTCGGCGGAAATCCACACCGCAGTCGCCCGTCCCTCGGCGTCGCGATCGACACGGGGATCGAATCCCAACCGGTCGATCTTGTTATAGACAATAACCTGCGGGATCTCGGCGGCGCCGATCTCCGTCAGCACGGAGTCGACTTGCGCGATGTGCTCGTCCCGACGCGGATCGCTCGCGTCCACCACATGCAACAGCAAGGTCGCCTCGCGGGCCTCGGTGAGTGTCGACTGGAACGCGGCCACCAACTCGTGGGGTAACTCGCGGATGAAGCCAACCGTGTCGGCGGCGACCACGGGCGTCCCACCAGGCAACGTGATGCGGCGGACTGTTGGATCGAGTGTTGCAAACAGCTGGTCGGCGATGTAGGCGTCAGCTCCCGTGAGCGAACGAAACAACGTCGACTTCCCGGCGTTGGTGTAGCCCACGAGCGCGAGCGAGGGGACGGGAATCTCGGCACGCTGCTGCCGCCCGGTCTCGCGTTGTTGTTGGATCTTCTCCAACCGCCGCGTGAGCACCTTGACACGCTGGCCGAGCAGGCGCCGGTCGGTCTCGAGCTGCGTCTCGCCGGGACCGCGCATGCCGATACCGCCCTTCTGACGCTCGAGGTGGGTCCAACCGCGGACCAACCGGCTGGCGATGTGTTTCAACTGCGCGAGCTCGACTTCGAGCTTGCCTTCGAAGCTGCGGGCGCGTTGCGCGAAAATATCGAGAATCAGGCTGTTTCGATCGAGCACACGGCGACCCGTGAGCTTCTCGAGGTTGCGCTCCTGGCTCGGTGACAAGGCGTGATCGACCAGGACGACATCGGCGGCGTTGTCTTCCGCGCTAGCGCGAACTTCGTCGGCCTTGCCGCTGCCCATGAAGAAACGCGGGTCCGGACGGTCGCGGCGGCCCGTTACGGTCGCAACGGGCTCGGCCCCGGCCGAGACAGCAAGCTGCCGGAACTCCTGCAGATCCTCGGGATCGACCGGTGCGCCCAAACCCAGGCGCACGAGGACCGCGCGCTC
>DATBCZ010000134.1:0-6724 GCA_036270175.1 Steroidobacteraceae bacterium
ACCACCTCCATAAAGTGCCCGGAGGATATGGGCCTGCTGGCCCGCGCGGTGAGCAGCACCTGCGACTGGCGGATCTCCGAGTTGCAGTGGACCTTCATTCTCTTTTTCGTATTTCTCGGCTCGGCGGCTTTCACTTACGGCGGCTGGCTGGAGCGCGCCGGCCCCCGCAAGGCGGGCGTGGTCGCGACGTTATGTTGGTGCGGAGGACTGGCCATCTCGGCGTTCGGGATCAGCATCCATCAATTGTGGTTGCTGTGGCTCGGCTCCGGGGTGATTGGCGGCATCGGCCTCGGACTCGGTTATATCTCGCCGGTGTCCACCCTCATTAAGTGGTTTCCGGACCGCCGTGGCATGGCGACGGGCATGGCGATCATGGGGTTCGGCGGGGGCGCGATGATCGGCGCTCCGCTGGCCGACCGGCTGATGAAGTACTACGCGACCCCGACGTCGGTGGGCGTCTGGGAAACGTTCCTGACGCTCGCCGCCATCTATTTCGCGTTCATGCTGGCGGGGGCCCTGGGCTATCGCGTGCCGGCGGACGGCTGGAAACCGAGCGGCTGGGAACCCACCGTCACCGCGAAAAAGGCGCTCGTTACGGACAAAAACGTGGCCCTGGAGGTTGCCTGGCGCACCAAGCAGTTCTGGCTACTGTGGGCCGTGCTGTGCCTGAATGTCACAGCGGGCATCGGCATTCTCTCAATGGCCTCGCCGCTGCTGCAGGAGGTATTCGGCGGACGGCTGATCAATGTCAGCGCCACATTCGATCAGCTCACACCGGAGCAGAAGGGACAGATCGCCGCCATTGCCGCCGGCTTCACCGGGCTGCTGTCCCTCTTCAATATCGCGGGGCGCATCTTCTGGGCCTCGTTGTCCGACCGGATCGGGCGTAAAGCAACCTACGCGGTGTTCTTCCTGTTAGGTTTGGCGCTGTACGCCTCGATTCCGTGGACGGCCGCGACGGCGAGCCTGGCGCTGTTCGTCGCCTTCTTCTGCGTCATTCTGTCGATGTATGGCGGCGGCTTTGCCACCGTGCCCGCATATCTTGCCGACCTCTTCGGTACCCGCATGGTCGGCGCCATCCATGGCCGCCTGTTGACAGCCTGGTCGGTCGCGGGCGTGTTGGGGCCTGTGCTCGTCAACTACATCCGCGACTACCAACTCGACCACGGTATCGCGCGGGCCCAGGTTTACAGCGTGACCATGTTCATTCTGGCCGGACTGTTGGCGGTCGGCTTCGTCTGCAATTGGCTGGTCAAGCCGGTGGACCCCAAGCACTACATGACAGCCGATCAGCTGGCCGCCACCGCGCCCAAACAGGGCCCGGCGGATGGATCGACACCGCCGGCGACTGCGACGGCGGCCGGAAGCTCTACCGGTTTGGTAGTGGCGCTCGCGTGGCTGGCCGCCTGGATACCGCTGGGTTGGGGCATTTGGGTGACGCTCCAGAAGGCGGTTTTATTGTTCAGGTGAGGCCGCCCTCGGGCTCCGCCGGGCGTCCCGTTCACACCTCACCCTCCATTGGTGTCTCGATGATATCGAGCACGGCGCCGAAGCCCGTGCGCGTGGACCTTGCGCGCTTATTCTCCACGTTCAGTACGAACAGCAGCAGCGACCTCCCCGTCACGTCGTACTCCGTGTTGAACTCGAAATTCGGTGTGTCGAAGCCGGCCGGGAGGTTGGTGTCGATGAGGCGCGTCCAGCGCTTGCCCTCCGGCACCTCCGTCAACATGAACTTCACGACGTCGTGATGCGCGTTGAAAACGATTAACAGCGTCGCATCCGAGCCTCTCTGCTTGATACCGCTCGGCTGAGCGCGGCCATCGAGGAGCATCCCAAAGCACTTGGCGCGGCCATCGTCCCACTGCTCTTCGGTCATTTCGTGGCCTGCAGGGGACAGCCACGCAAGATCCTTTACATCCAACTCGGCGTTGTGCTGCCCTACCAGGTAGCGGCCGCGACGTAACATCGGATAGGCCTTGCGCAGGGCGATGAGCTTGCGGGTGAACTCGAGCAACCGTCGTCCATCCGTGGTCACGGCACCCCAGTCGATCCAGTTCAGCTCATTGTCCTGCCCGTAGACGTTGTTGTTGCCGTTCTGGGTGCGGCCGAGCTCATCGCCGGCCAGCATCATCGGCGTGCCCTGTGAAAGCAGCAGTGTGGCTAGCAGATTCCGCTTCTGCCGCTCCCGTAAAGCGATAATGGCCGGATCGGCCGTCGGGCCTTCGACGCCGTGATTCCACGAGTAGTTGTTGTCGGTTCCGTCGCGGTTATCCTCGCCGTTCGCCTCGTTGTGCTTGCCGTCGTACGAAACGAGGTCGTTGAGATTGAAGCCGTCGTGAGCGGTCACAAAATTTACGCTCGACCAGGGACGGCGGCCGCGTTGGTTGAACACGTCACCGGAGCCGGATACGCGACGTGCGAACTCTGCCATCTTGCCTTCGTCGCCCTTCCAGTAGGCGCGCACGGCATCGCGGAATTTGTCGTTCCACTCGGCCCAGCCCGGCGGGAAATGGGCCACCTGGTAGCCGCCAGGCCCCACGTCCCAAGGCTCCGCGATGAGCTTGACACCCGACAGCACCGGATCCTGCCGGCAGGAGTCGAGGAAGCCGCCGCCTTCATCGAACCCATACGGCTCGCGCGCGAGAATGGTCGCCAGGTCGAAACGAAACCCGTCGACGTGCATTTCCGTGGCCCAGTACCGCAAGGAGTCGGTGACCATCTGCAGCACGCGGGGATGACTCAGGTTGAGTGTGTTACCCGTACCGGTATCGTTGATGTAATAGCGCGGCTTGTCCGGCAGCAGCCGGTAATAGCTGGCATTGTCGATGCCCTTGTGACACAGGGTGGGACCGCCCTCGTTGCCCTCCGCCGTATGGTTGTAGACCACGTCGAGGATCACCTCGAGTCCGGCGGCGTGCAGTTGGTTGATCATCTCCTTCACTTCGTTCGCGAAGCCGGTGGCCATGTAACGCGGCTCGGGTGCGAAGAAGCCGATGGTGTTGTAGCCCCAGTAGTTGAAGAGCCCCTTGTCGACGAGATAACGATCATCGAAGTAGGCGTGTATGGGCAGCAGCTCGAGAGACGTCACACCCAGACTGCGCAGATAGTTCACGACACGAGCGTCGCCCAACGCGGAGAACTTCCCGCGAAGCTCCTCGTGGACACGCTCGTTGATCTGGGTAAACCCTTTGACGTGCATTTCGTAGATGATCGTCTGGTCCCACGGGATCTGCGGTCGCGGCTGCGTGCCCCAGGTGAAGGCGGGATCGATGACGCGGGACTTGGGAATGAAAGGCGCGCTATCGCGCTCGTCGAAGGACAGATCCTTGTCCTTGGAGCCGATGGTATAGCCGAACAGGGCGTCGTCCCATTTGAGGGTGCCCACGAGCTGCTTGGCGTAGGGGTCGATGAGGAGCTTGTGCGGATTGAAGCGGTGTCCAGCGTCGGGCTCGTAGGGGCCGTGGACGCGGAATCCGTAGACAGTGCCGGGCCGGCCGTCTGGCAGATAACCATGCCAGACCTCGTCGGTGTATTCGGGCAGGTCGAATCGCTCGGTCTCGGTGTTACCGTCGTTGTCGAATACACACACTTCCACCCGGGTGGCATTGGCGGAAAAGACCGCGAAATTCACGCCCAGGCCATCCCACGTGGCGCCGAGCGGAAACGGCCGCCCCTCCCGAACCGCGACTCGTCTCATTACTCCGCTCCATTGCGAAAACCATGCAGGCGGTGTCAGCCAGCAAGAGCCATGCCATGGCAGCTCGGGTCGCCGGCGCAGCGGCGCGACCGTGTCGCGTGGGAACTGTCTTACAAGAAGCCGGGGCCTTGGCCTATAACCAAGCCACGGCTACTGCTCCAAAGTTGCTTCCCAGTTGACGCTCCACTTCCGAGAGCGCGCTTGGGGAGATTACGGAGATGCTTCACTACGCTGTTGTGTTTTTCATTATCGCGATCATTGCGGCGGTGCTCGGGTTCGGCGGTATAGCCGCCGGCGCGGCGGGCATCGCGAAAGTGCTGTTCTTCGTGTTCTTGATTCTGGCCCTGATCACGTTCTTGCGCAGGGCTTAGGCAGGATTAAAGGAGCGACTATGGCTAACACCGAGAAGCCGGATGTGCAGGGCGAAGGCGATTACGATGCCGCACGCCGCTACCGTAAAGAGGTAAAGGATTACGTCGACTCGGCTGACATCGACAAGGCCGCGCATGATGCTGCACCGAAGTCACCAGACGAGCAGCGTGAAATGGACGAAGCCGAGCGCGAGGGTCGCTCCCACTCCAAGGCGGGCAAAGAGCGGGATATGAATCTCAAGCCGGAAGCGAAGAAGACTCAGCAGTAGCTCGAAGCGACGGTGGCTCGAAGTCACCGGCCGAAGCGGTTGGCTGAATGGCAACCCGTCCGCCCCGGAAGTATCCGAGGCGGACGGGCTGTCGTATGCGTGTGCCAGGAGGCCGCGCGGTCATGCGCACCCGAGGTCGCCAAGCAGTCGTGTGTGTGATTACTTCAGCTGCGAGGCATTCCAGCCACCGCCGAGTGCTTGAATGAGCACCACACTCGCTGTAAGCCGGTCGGTGAATACAGTCAGCGCCGACTGCTCGCTGGTGAGGCGAGCCGTCTGGGCAGTGATCACGCTGCTATAAGGAACGGTTCCCGCCTTGTACTGGTTCAGGGTCAACTTTTCGGCTTCGCGTGCCGCCAATACGAGCTTGTCCTCAACCAGCGATTGCTGTTCGAGCACGCGCAACGTGACCAGCTCGTCTTCGACCTGTTGGAATCCTTCCAGCACCACCAGACGATAGTTATCGACCGACTGCTCCCACGCCGCCCGGGCAGCCGCGACCTGTGCACGGTGCAGCCCGCCTGCGAACAAGGTTTGCGCGAGGCTCGGCCCCACTGACCAGATTTGGTTCGGAACGCTGAAGAGCTGACCGAGCGTGCCCCCGCTGGAATACTGTGCCGAGCCCGACAGTGACAACGAGGGGAAATAAGCGGCCTTGGCAACACCGATTTGCGCGTTGGCGGCGGCGACCTGGCGCTCCGCCACGGCGATGTCAGGACGTCTCTCGAGCAACGTCGATGGAACATCACTCGGAACTGTTGGCACGTCGGTTCTGATCGCCACCGGCGCGATCGAAAACGCAGCCGGCTGCCGGCCGACAAGAACGGCAATCGCATGCTCGAGAATCGCTCGCTGGATCGCCACACTCACCTGCTGCGACTGCGCGGACAACAACTGGGTTTGTGCGGTGACCACGTCGGCCCGCGCCGCGACACCCACGCGATAGCGGTTCTCGGTAATCTGCAGGGCCTGCTGGTCCGCCTTGACTGTATCGTCGAGGAGCACCTGCAGCTGATCCTGCCCCCTGAGTTGAAAATAATCCGACGCGAGGTCGGCCTGCGCGGCCAGGCGTGCCGAGGCAAGGGTGGCTTCGTCGGCCTGCGCGGAGTCCTTGCTGCCCTCGACCTGCCGACGCACCTGTCCCCAGATGTCGAGCGGCCAGCTGACGGAGCCACTTGCGTTATTGACCCAGCGGGGGGGCGCCGCACCTTGACGGGTGCGATCGCGGCCGATGCCCGCTGAAATTGTCGGCCAGAAGCCGGCCTCCGCTTCGCGCACCAGGGCCCTCGCCTGCTCGACCGCGGCTCCCTCGGCCTTCACGTTCAGGTTCGAAATGTCGATCTGGTCCTCGAGCCCACTCAACACGTCGTCGTGGTAGATCAACCACCATGGTCCGCGGCTCAAGGCATCAGCGGGCTCGGTAGGCTTCCAACCGTTTTCCTCTTTGAAACTCGGCGCCGTATCGACGACAGGACGCTTGTAGTCAGGACCTACGGCACAGGCAGTCAGGACAGCAGACAAACAGACGAGAACCGCCCCACGAAACCAATTCATCATGTAGTCGCCTGCATAGACCCGGGACCCTCGGTGCCTCCAGCTATGCCGAGCGCCGGAGGTGGCGTCGTCGTGCTGGGGTTCTTTTTTCGTGAAAACCTGTGGATGTACAAATAGACGACCGGCGTCGTATACAGCGTCAGGAGCTGGCTCACGATGAGGCCACCGACGATCGAGACACCCAGTGGACGACGCATCTCGGTTCCATTGCCGTACGCCAAGGCAAGGGGAAGCGCGCCCGCGATCGCCGCGCACGTCGTCATCATGATCGGCCGGAAACGGAGCGAGCAGGCACGAGCGATGGCCGAGCGCGGATCGAGGCCGAGTGTGCGCTCAGCCTCGAGGGCGAAGTCGACCATCATAATGGCGTTCTTCTTCACGATACCGATCAACAGCAGGATGCCCAGGAAGGCGATCAAGCTGAACTCCATGTCGACGGCCATGAGCGCCAGCAAGGCGCCGAGGCCCGCGGAGGGCAATGTGGACAGGATCGTGAGGGGCTGACTGTAACTCTCATACAGCATGCCGAGGACGACGTAGATGGCGAGAAGCGCCGCGGCGAGCATGAGCGGCTGGCTGCTGGCGTTTTGCTGAAACAGCCGCGCGGTCCCGTAGGAGCCGCCGTGAATGCTGATCGGCACATGGATCCGCTCCATCGTCTTTTCAATCGCGTCCAACCCGGTGCTGATCGACTCGTTTTCGGGCAGATTGAAGGAGATCGAGGTGGAGACCGAGGTCCCCGTATGATTGACGCTGATGGCCGTGTTGTTGGTGGCGTAGTGACTGAACGCCGAGAATGGAACCACGGTCTCCTTGCTCGTGCTGACCGCGGA
>DATBCZ010000135.1:0-6121 GCA_036270175.1 Steroidobacteraceae bacterium
GCCAGGCCCGCGGCCGTGCCCAGCACGACAGGCGGCAGTCCCAGCAGCAGGCCGCGCCCCGCGGCAAGGCCCGCGCCCATGGCCACGAACAGCAGAACCGTCACCACGGCGTCGCTTGCGAGGTCGTACAGATGCCCCATCCGGCTCGATTTCCCGCTGATCCGTGCCAGCTCGCCATCGGTGTGGTCGAGAAAATTCGACACGATCAGCAGCAACGCCGCCAGGTTCGACCAGCCGTAGGTGCCCGGCAGAAATGCCGCCGCCGCCGCCAAGCCTACGCCCAGGCGCACTGTCGTCAGGGTGTTCGGAGTGACCCAGCTATTCTTGAGCGGGGTGATCAGCCTGCGGGCCAGCCGAGCGTCCCAGGGACGCGGGACGGCGGCGCCGGCGTACGGGGAAGGATGAGACTCCGACATTTTGACGACGATGCGAAACCGGTTCAGGTGCAAGCACGCATCGTCCCATTCTAACCTTTTTCTTACATCAAGATGAAATGCGCCGTACTCGTGACTGTAACAATCCCTCCTCCCGGAACCACCCGATTGCATCGGCAAACGCCTGGGTCGGCGGGCGCCACTGGTAGCCGAGCTCGCGAGCCGCTTTCGCGCTCGAAAAAAACATGCGCTTGCGAGCCATGCGCACGCCTTCGACGGTAATGCGGGTAGAGCGCCCTGTCACACGCGCCACCGCTTCCGCTACGTAGGCTATAGGCATCACGACGCCACTCGGCAGGCGCACGCTCGGAGGTTTCCGGCCCACGAGTTGCGCGATCTCGATGAGGATCTCGCGCAGGGACATGTCCTGGCCGCCCAGTATGTAGCGCTCGCCAACCCGGCCGCGATGAAACGCCAGCAGATGTCCGGCGGCCACGTCGTCGACATGTACGATGTTGAGTCCGGTGTCGACATAAGCCGGCATACGGCCCGCCGCGGCATCAAACACCATCTGTCCGGTCGGTGTCGGCTTGACGTCGCCCGGCCCGATCGGCGTCGACGGGTTGACGATGACGACCGCGCTGCCCGCGCGTGCTGCATCCCGCGCCACCTCCTCCGCGAGGAATTTCGAGCGCTTGTAGTGGCCGATCATGTCCGCGAGCGTCGAGGGCGTGTCCTCCGACCCTGGCGAGCCATCCTTGGGTATGCCGATCGTCGCAACACTGCTCGTGTAAACGACACGACGCACACCGGCTTCCCGGGCTGCGTTCAGGATGTTGCGCGTGCCTTCGACGTTGGTTCGGTAGAGTTGCTCGGGGTCGAACGCGCCCAGCCTGTAATCCGCCGCGACGTGGAACAGTGCCTCGCACCCGGTCAGCGCGCGTGTCAGCGACGCCGCGTCGGCCAGGTCTCCCTCGATAACTTCGACGGCAATTCGCTGGAGGTTGCGGCGATCGGAGCCCTTGCGTGCCAGGGCACGCACCTCCCACCCCTCCTGGAGCAAAGCTCTGGCAACCGCCGCGCCGACGAAACCCGTCGCGCCGGTGACGAGTGCCCTCACGAGAGGCCCACACGGGCCACGGCGGCCAGCGAGCGGTTCGCCGCCCGATAGCGGCGCGCCAGGCGTAACAGGGGGGCCAGATCCGCAGGCGTGCGTGCCAGCGCGCCCATCAGACGCCAGATCTGCAGATGTCCCTCGTTGTCGGCTGCAGCCGTAACGGCCTGCGGAAGCGCGTCAGCCGCACTGTCGACGATGACTCGCACAGCGATAAAGGGCAGTCGGTGAGTGTTTGCAACTTCGGCAATGGCGAGACTTTCCATGTCCACAGCTACCGCACCGGTAGCGCGAAACAAGGCCGCCTTTTCGGCGGGCGATCCGACGGCTGTCGGGCTCGTCAGGAGCCGGCCTCTCGTCACCGGCCGCCGCGTGGCCAACGCAGCGGCCAGTCGCTCACGCCAGTCGCGCGCGGTTGCAACCGTCGCACCATCGGAGGAAATCACTTCATCCGGCAGGAATATGGTACCGGCTGCCAGAGCAGGATCCAGCCCGCCGGCCATTCCCCAACTCGCAAGCGCCGTGGCCCCCGCTCCAACGAGCGCGGTTGCGCTCCGGGCAGCGGCCGCCCCGCCCATGCCACTTACCGCCAGCAGAGTGCCATCGGACAGCGGCCGCATCGAATCGAGTCCACGTGTCGTCGGTCCCAGATGGCGCGCTTCAGCCGCCAGTGCGCAGACCACGCCAACGACGTTCAGCGTCAATGAGCCGCCCCGGCGCGGGAGAGATTCCGATACGCCGCCAAGGCCCACAGCGGGAAATAGGCGCAGTAACCGTGATACTTGAGATAGAACACGCGCGGAAAGCCGGGCGCGGTGAAGGTCGGATCGCTCCACAGCCCGTGCTGTTCCTGGGTCCGCACCAGGTATTCGATACCGTTCCGAACGGCGCCCGAATCCACCTGGCCCGACGACAACAATCCGAGCAGGGCCCAGGCCGTCTGGTAGGGATTGCTCGGGGTGTTGATCTCCGCAGGCCGTGATTGCCACCCGTAGCTGTCGTTGCTTTCGCCCCAGCCGCCATCGGCATTCTGATGCTTTGTGAGCCACTCGACCGCACGCTTCACACTCGCGTCGTCGGGACCGATGCCGGCCTGGGCAAAAGCCATCAACACCGACCAGGTGCCATAGATGTAATTCGTGCCCCAACGGCCAAACCACGAGCCGTCGGGCATCTGTTCCGCGCGCAGGAAATCGATAGCGCGCGCCATCGCGGGCCGGTCCTGCGGGCGACCCACGAGCGCGAGCGCGGTGACGGTCCGGGCGGTCACATCGCTCGTCGGCGGATCCAACAAGGCGCCGTGATCGGCGAAGGGAATGTAGTTGAGATTGTAGTGTGTGTTGTCGACGTCGAACGCGGCGAACCCGCCATTCGTGCTCTGCATCCCCACCAGCCAGTCCAACGCCCGGGTCAGCGACTCACGGTAGCGCCCGGACTCGTTGGACCGGTGCATGGACCAGGCGATCACCGCGGTGTCATCGAGGTCCGGGTAGTGAGGGTTGGCGAACTGAAAGGGCCAACCGCCGCCGGGAAGGCCCGGCCGTTGCACCTGCCAGTCGCCCGGCTCATCGAGCAACTGCTTGTCCTTCAGCCAGTCGAGCGCCCGGTTGGCGGCGGTCTCGGCGGACGCTCCACCCGCCTCCTGCATGGCCAGAGCGGCCAGGGCCGAATCCCAGACAGGCGAGACGCACGGCTGGCAGTACGCGCTGTTGCCCTCGATCACCAGGAGCTTCTCGATGGCACGCTTCGCGATCACCCGGTGTGGGTTATCGCGCGGATAGCCAAGCAACACCATCGCCTCCAGCGAGTTCACCATCGCGGGGAAAATCGCGCCCAGTCCGTCCTCGCCGTTCAGGCGCTCGATGAACCAGGACTCCGCGCGCCGCGTCGCCGCCCGGCGCATGGCCTTCGGAATGAGCGGATCGATGATCCTGAAACAGCGATCGAGCAGAAAGAACGCCCGGGCGAGGCGGCGCGCGCCGCGCCCGGTGGCGGGCAACCTGAAGTAGTGATGCTCGTCATCCGGCGGCGTCGTAAACAACTCGCGGATGTGCACGTTGCGTGGATTTCGCGCGCGTGGCTTGTAGGTGCACAGAATGAACAGCGGCACCATCACCGTACGCGACCAGTAGGACACTTTGTCGAGATGGAACGGAAACCAGCGCGGCAGGAGCATGATTTCCACGGGAATGTACGGGACGGCGCGCCACGGCACCTCGCCAAACAACGCGAGCGCGATGCGGGTGAAGACGTTGGAGCGCGCCGCGCCACCGCGCTCGAGGATCGCTTTCCGAGCCCGTTGCATGTGAGGCGCGTCGGGGCTGTCTCCCGCGAGCTTCAGCGCGTAATACGCCTTGACGGTGGCGCTGATATCCAACTCGCCGCCGTAATACAGCGGCCAGCCGCCATGATCGGCCTGGTTCGCCCGCAGGTAGACGGCGATCTTCGCTTCCAGTGCGGGATCGATCTCGTCCAGGTAATGCATCATCAGGATGTATTCGGACGGAATCGTGCAATCCGCCTCGAGCTCGAACAGCCAGTAGCCGTCCGCATGCTGCGCATTCAACATCGCGTCGTGCGCGGTCTCGATGCTTCGATCCAACGTCGACTGCGTGGCGAGCCGGTCGAATTTCAAGGGGCGCAGGTCGGGTGCCTCGGCCCCTGCGGACAGGGCTGCATCACGGGCGTGGGACTGACGATTCAAAGGCCGGATCTCCCTTCAGAACGGCGAGCGGTGCGCTCCAGCGGGACTGCCGGCCGGGCGCTATGATTTTTTTCCGCGGTAGTAGGTCCTGCGAGATGCAGGGCCGGTCGAGGTGAACGTCGCGCCACGGCGGGCGCGGCGAGAGGCACGCCGATGGCGGCCCAGTCGAACAGCCGTTGCAGCATCCAGTTGCTGCGCACCGCGACGTTCGTCGATATCTGGGTCAGGCCTACGGCGGCATGCGAGACCTTCACCTGCGTACCGCTGGCGAAGCCCGGTGTCTGTGCAATTCTTTTCAGTGTGAGCACGGCCAGCCCGATCGCCCAGAGACAGAAGCGGCGGATACCGGTCTCCTTGCCGGGAATCAACAGGGTGTAGCCCAGGGCGTTACGCAGATGGACGTGGGCGACGGCGACCAACTCGCGCATCCCGGCATCGAAGCGCGTGTCGGGTTGTCCCGGAACCAGTTGTTCCAGGTCGATGCCGTAGCGTGTGAATACTTCCTGCGGCAGCCAACAGGCCCCCCGGCTGCGGTCTTCCCAGACATCCTTGAGAATGTTGGTCATCTGCAGGCCCTGCGCGAAGGATACGGCAAGGTCGTGCAGCTCGCTACGATGCTGGCGTATTTCCGGCGAGTAGCTGCAGAACAACTCGGTGAGCATCTGGCCCACCACGCCCGCCACGTAATAGCAGTAGTCATCGAGATCGGTCGAGCGCGGCAGGCCGCGCAGGCTCGCGGTCAGCTGAAATTTATGCATTCCGTGGCACATGATGTCCAGGCAGCGCTGGATGGCGATCCGCTGTTGGTCCTCGAAGCCCGCGGTGATGCCCACGACCCGCTTCATATTGAGCACCAGGTCGCGTTCGGCCGGCAGCGTCCGCTCGGACAGCTGCGGCACAACATCCCTGACCAGCAGGTCCGCATCCTCCCGGCCACACACGACGTCGACGAAGCGCTGCTGCAACACCAGGGTCGCGGCGACCGACGGATCGATCTCATCCTCGATCGTGTCCGCGATCCTGCACAACAGGTACGCGTTGGTAACCGACGTCCGCAGAGCCGGGGGCAGCTGTGGGATCGTCAGCGCGAAGGTGCGCGAGACATGCGGCAGGATTCCATTCTGATAGTCCTCATCGGCAATGCTCGCATCCATTTGGACAGTGTCGCGCGACATCGTACGAATAACACCACTCAAACACAGTACCTTTGCCTTGAAACCCGGGGACGGCCTTTCGGATCGTGTTGCGCCCTGAAGACAGGGGGCGCCGCCCGACGCCGGTGCGCACTTTAGCATAAGGGCTCCACCGCATCCGGAGCCTCTAGAGCTTTTGTAAACCCGCCCCCGGACCGGTTGTGGGTATACTGCTACGGATGACAGGATCGTCGGCAACCCCTCCGCTGCTAGGCAGCCTCAATTCCCCCGCGGACCTACGCGGCCTCCCGATAACCACGTTACCCGCGCTAGCTAGCGAGTTGCGCGAGTTCCTCGTGCACAGCGTCAGCGCCCGGGGGGGACACCTGGCGGCCGGCTTGGGCACGGTCGAGCTCACGATAGCCTTACACTATGTGTTCGATACGCCACATGACCGGCTGGTCTGGGACGTTGGGCACCAGGCCTACCCGCATAAGGTCCTCACGGGCCGGCGCGAGCGTCTGCCGTCGATCAAGCAGCCCGGAGGATTGGCGCCTTTCCCGAGCCGCGAAGAGAGCGAATACGACACCTTCGGGGTTGGACACTCGAGCACCTCGATAAGCGCGGCCCTCGGGATGGCCGTCGCCGCCGCGCGCAAGGGCGAGAACCGGCGGGTCGTGGCCGTGATCGGCGACGGAGCCCTGACAGCCGGGATGGCGTTCGAGGCGCTCAATCACGCCGGTTCCCTGCCAACGGACCTGCTCGTCGTCCTGAACGACAACAACATGTCCATTTC
>DATBCZ010000136.1:0-1885 GCA_036270175.1 Steroidobacteraceae bacterium
CTAGCTCTCGGGCGCGACCCGCGGCTCGATGACGGCTGTGGGAAGGTGCGCTGCCTTCCAGCCTTCGATTCCGTCTCTGAACCAGTACACGTTGAAGTAGCCGTAACTGATCGCCCGCTTGGCTGCGTTCCAACTCAGCCAACAGGTCTGGTGGCAATAAATGACGATGGGCCGTGTCGGGTCGTTGCCCGTCGCGGCAGCCAGTTGCCTCCGAAAGAAATCGCCTGCGGCCGGGGGGATTTCCCCTAAACCGACTCCCGGAATCCAGACGCTCCCGGGAATTGCCTGGTGGGGCAGCGGTAACCACGGCGCTCCGGTCGCGAGGTTCTCGGGGCGCACGGGGGCATTCGAGACATCGACAATCACTGTCTCGGGGCGCTTCAGCAGAGCTTGTAGAGCGTGCGCGTCATGAATGACTTTGCCGCCAGCGATCGTCGCCGGTACTGCGGAGTTGATGGGACCCGTCCAGTAGTCCGGTGGTTCGGCGACGGGTGAGCTGTCGGCGCGAGGTGCGGCGGTGGAGGTTGGCGCGGCCGCGAGGACTAGCGGTGTGGTGAGGTCGGGCGCTTTCGGAATGACGGGTGTCGATGCGCGGGCCGAGGATGGCGCGGCGGGGACAGGCGCCACAGCGACAGGCGCGAGGGCGACGACACGCACAATAGTTGCCTGTGTGCCGGGCGTGGTTGTTGCCGCGACACTTAGCGCGATCGCTAACACCAACGTCTTCGTCGTACCTCCTTTCTTCGCCTCGACTCCTCGGTTGCTCGTCTAGGCTCCGGGCGCGCCATCCTTACTTGACGCGACCTCGTTGCCGCCACCCGGGACGTCAAAGCTGTGATCGAACGTGGCGTCCTTGCTGTCTCGAACCACGATCTTGATCTGGCCCTTCGCCTGCGGCACGAAGCCGAAGGTGATGACCGGGTCGGTGCTCATCGAGATGTCGGAGTCCAGGTGGAATATCGAGCCGCCCTCGTAGGTGGCGTCGATCGTGCGGATGAAGCGCGGCGGTGTGTAGTACCGCGTAATCTGGTTCATCTGCATGCCGTTGAAGTTAGGATGGCGCACCATGAGCACCGCCTGCTCCGGCTTACCCGCGACGAAGTCGCCGATGAGGTGGAGCTTCATTCGCCCCAGATCCTGCAGCGCCGCGGTGTCATCACCGCCTGCGGGGGCGGAGCAGCCTCCCGAGGCTTTTACAAACTTCGTGGCGACGAACAATTGGCCATCCTGACTCTCTGCGATGGCGTGCATGTCGGTGTATTGGTCGACGCGCACGCGGAACTTGAGGCTGCGTTGGTCGGCCTTCGGGCCGAACGTGAAATGCGCCGCGAGCGGCGATGGGTTGCCGTCGATGACGACGTAAACGCTCTTGATGGGCTTCACGCTCGAGAGGTCGATGCCGATCGGGACGAGGGCGGCGTCAAGCGCGCGAGGGGGCGCATCGAGTTTCACGATGCCGGCACCGTCCTTCATGGGGCGGCCGGGGAAGAGTGCCTGTTGGAGCGCCTGCCACCGGCTTGCGCGCGCGGCGGCGTCATTGTCGTCGGCGAGCGCGCGGGGAACGGCGCCTAACTGGGTCAGGCTCACGAGAACCGCCGTCAGGAGAAGCTGTCTCATTGTTCCCACTCGAGCTCCTTGAACGCCTGGGTGACGTTGTGGCCGTTGTAGTCGTCGAAAAGATTCCACCTGGAGCGTTCACCCTGGGCGACTGTGCCGACCGCGGCTTCGAGGTCCGTTCCTTTCGCAATGGCCTCTTTAGTCTCGCGAAGCAAGACGCCCAGGTAACGCTCCAGGTCGCTTGCGCCTGAAGGCCATTTTACGCTCGTCGGGCCATGACCGGGTACAGCGCGCTGCGCGGGCGCTGATT
Organism: Steroidobacteraceae bacterium; assembly: GCA_036270175.1. Lineage (GTDB taxonomy): Bacteria > Pseudomonadota > Gammaproteobacteria > Steroidobacterales > Steroidobacteraceae > 13-2-20CM-66-19. Next base: position 1,868 of record DATBCZ010000136.1, read on the forward strand.
TGAGGGCCGCCAGCTCTT
>DATBCZ010000137.1:0-6167 GCA_036270175.1 Steroidobacteraceae bacterium
TCACACGAAGACCGCCGCCGCGGTCATGAGCAGGCATGCGGTGATGAGCACGACAATGGGCGTCGGCCAACGCTCGGCTCGATCGATGAGGTTCGCAGCTCTCATATTTTCTCCTCCTGCGCAGGCATTGCCTGCTCATCCTCGACCCGGGGCAGTCCCTCCCGGGCCAGCCCGTGCGACGCATGCGTCGCACCCTACCTTAAGCTCCGCCCGGTCAACCCTGTACCGGTACCATAGCTCTGTCGAAGCAAGTGGCATGCCAGCGTGAACCGCTACGTCCTGTTTCCGTTTCGCGGCGGCGCACTCGCGCTGGTGCTCACGTTCACCCTCGGCCTGGAGTTGGCGGCCCACGCCGGTTTTGGGGGCTGGTTGCTCGGCTTCATGTTGATGTCCTGGTTCTTTAAATACTGTTTTATTCTCCTCGACACCATTGTCATCGGCGCCAGCGAGCCGCCCGTGTTGTCCATTGAAATGGTCAACCCTATCAACGAGCAGCGGCCGCTGGGACAGGCGCTGCTCATCGCGGGCGGCAGCGCGCTCTCTTATGAATTGGGGCAGCTCGTAGCCCCGGCGCTGGGCTGGTTGACGGCGGCGCTGCTGTTGCTGCTTCTGCCCGCGAGCATCGCGACACTGGGGCTGACGGGAAATCTGCTACGCGCCGCGTGGCCGCCGGAGCTCTGGTCGATCGTCAAGGGCGTTGGACGCGACTACCTGTGGCTCGTCGTCGCGATCCCGGGCCTGGCTGTCATTTTCGGCGCGCTGGCACATTATGGTGCGTCGTCCTGGGTGTTGATTCCCGCGGGACAGCTGTCATTTTTACTTGCTTTCGCGCTGGTTGGGAGTGTTCTACACGAGCACCGGCTGGAACTCGGCATCGAATACCGGACTTTGCAGGAGAGTATCGCGGAGCGCACCGGGCGCGAGCTCGCGAGCGAGCGCAACCGCATGATGGATCATGCTTACATGAAATTTCGTGTCGGCAAGCCAGCGGAGGGCTGGCAGGAAATCCAGACCTGGCTGACATCGCGAGAGGCCGGCGCGGATGCACGCGACATTGTCCTGCCCGAGCATCGCGCGGTGTTAGCTATCGCGGAACGCTGGGACGATGCCCGCGCCGCCGACAAACTCACCGACGAGCTGCTCGAGTTATATTTCTCGCGGCGCCAGGCCGGCCGCGCCCTCGATGTCGTCGAGGAACGGCTGGCTTCGAACCCGAAGTTCAGGCCGACACAGGCCGCACACACACTCAGGCTCGCGGAACTCGCGGCGGCGGCGGGTAAGCGGGCGCTGCGCCGACAGTTGATCCCTGACGAAGGCGCGTGAGCTCAACTCAGGAGCCCGGGGGACTCCTAGGCTCGATCCACAGAGCTTTCGCCCGACCGCACAGTTCTCCGTCCTCGTCGAAAATCGCGGTACCCGCCTCGTGCTTGCGGCCATCGTCGCTCATCCGCCAGCCGACGACCGTGCAGGACTCGTCGACGTGTACGAGACGATCGAGGTGTACGGTGAATTCCGCCAGAAGCATCATCCGGTCGTCGGCGGTCAGTGCGTAATAGCCAGGACAATCCAACGCGGCTGACATGAACTCGGGCCGTATTTTGCCGTCACCCCGATCGAGTGACGCGTCCGGTACCCACGGAGCGGCTACGACTCCACGCTCGGGAATCGCCCCCGCGAAAATCCGCATCCCATCCCCTCGCGGTCGTTGCGGGCCGCAGACGAAGCAGGTTGGGAATCGATGCGCGAGAAATCCTGTATAGCGGCGTGACGCTTCTACCGCCTCGAAATAACTCACCGCCGGCGGCAGATCGAGCTTCAATTCCGAATGCTTGGCCTCCCCGATCGCCACATCGCCGTGCCGGACCGCGAAGGCGCCTTCCCCGCGCTCCACGACCTCCAGCTCGGTATCGAGCGGCGGCGGCTTCAGCAGCCTCACGGCGAGCGTGTCGGATGCCAGTGTGGCAACGAGTCCCGCGAAATACCCTCCGTTGGAAGAGCTCGCCGGTCCGCAAAAGCGTCGCGCTACGGTGATGGTTTTCATTTGGCGAACGATACCCGATGTTGCGCGGCTCGCCACAGTGCGAATCCAATCAGCGCGGCGCACAAGGAGGTTTCGCTGAGCGTTAGCAGCGATCCGCTCGCCAACGGCGCCAGGGCGCCGAATACTACTGCCGAGATCACGATCGAGACGCAGGATTGTACCGACGCCGCGGACCCCCGCGCCCTGGGAAACAGATCGAGCATACGCAGTGAGAGGGTAGGTGACACTAACTGCACGCCCACCGCGATCACCGTGATCAGTAGCTGTTGTACTAGCAGTGGCGGCGTCTTGATCAGCGCATGCAGGGCCACGGTGAGAGTCGCGCCGACCAGTTGGCAGGCGAAGCCCCATTGAGACTGCCGGGTCGCGGGGACTCGGCCCGCCACGCGCCCCGAGAGCCACGCGCCAATCACAAAGCCGCTGATGACGGGCAGAAAAAGGTTCGCGAACTGCGTCTCGCTCAGATGCCACAGATCGAGCACTACAGCGGGCGCGGCGCCGATGTAGCACATCATGGTGGCGAAGTTAGCGCCCATCGCGAGAGCGAGCAGGAGGAACTCACCATGTCCGGCGACGCGCAACGCGGTGCGCGTCAGCTCGGGCACGTGCAGGCGTGGGCGTCGCTCTGGAGGATGGGTCTCGGGCATCTTCCGATAACTCGCGATCAACAGGGCCGCGCCAAAGCACGCCATGAATCCAAACACCCCACGCCACCCGAGCGTAACGTGAATCCATCCGCCAATGACCGGCGCTACGGCCGGCGCGAAGCCGAAGATCATGGTTACGAGACTCAGTAGCTTCTGCGCTTGCGGCCCGTCATAGAGGTCGCGAATTACCGCGCGGCCGACGATCACACCGACGCCTACGCTGGCTCCCTGAAAGGCGCGGAATAACAGCAAGGTCGCAAAAGTCGGCGCTAACGTGCAGCCGATGGATGCAGCGGTGTACACCGCCAATCCGACGAGAATGACGCGCCTGCGGCCAATCGCGTCCGACAGCGGCCCTTGCACGAGCGACATGAATGCCAGCGGCAGCATGTACACCGTGAGTGTTTGCTGAACCGCCCAGGCGCTGACCGAGAACCGCTCGGCAATGGCATGAAACGACGGAAAGAACGTATCGATCGAGAACGGACCCGCCATGGACAATGCGGCCAGCAGTAGCGCTAACCCGCCATGGCGGCCCTTTGGCGGGTCAGCTGGGGCTGGGAGCCGCGGTTCAGCTGCGAGCCGCTCTGCGGAGCTTGCGCAACCATTCTGTGGCATCTTCACCGCGCTCGAGAACCTCCACCAACGCCGAACCAATCACGACTCCGTCAACATGGCCACGGAGCAACTCCACCTGCTCGCGGCTCCGGATGCCGAATCCGGCGCAAACGGGGACGGAAGCCAACTCGCGCACGCGATCCAGGTAGTGTACGACTTCCTTGGGCACCGCGACGTTCTTACCCGTAGTGCCGGTCATGGTGACCGCATACACAAAGCCCTGACTGCCGGCACATAACTGCTGCATACGCTCGGGTTTGGTAACGGGCGTGACCATCTGCACCAGCGCGAGCTGATGTGCCTCCAGGGCCGCGCGCATCTCATCGCTCTCGTCCAGCGGCAGGTCCGGCACGATGAACCCCGAAACTCCCGCTTTAGCAGCGGCAGCCGCGAGGCGCTTTATCCCGAACGCCAGCAAGGGATTCAGGTAGCTCATCAGCAGGAGCGGCGTCTCGAGTCGCGGCATCGCTTCGAGCTCGGCAAGAATCCAACGCAAACTCACGCCCTGCGCGAGCGCCGCCTGGCTCGAGCGCTGAACCGTCACTCCATCGGCCATCGGGTCCGTGAACGGAACACCGATCTCCACCACATCGGCACCGGCCGCAACGGCCCGCAGGTGCTCGCGAAACTTATCGCGGCTTGGATAGCCCGCTGTCAGGAATGCCACGAGGGCCGGCTCGCCCTTGGCAGCGGCGGCGCGAATCGCGCCGCTGATCGCGTCGCGTCCGCTCATCGGTTGCCCTCCTCTGCGAGCAGGGTCTTCTGCAGCGTCGGCATGTCCTTATCGCCCCGTCCGGAAAGACAGACGACAACGTTGCGGCCTTTGTTCTTGGCGGCCCAGCGACGGGCGCCGAAGAGTGCGTGCGCGCTTTCGATGGCGGGCAGAATGCCTTCGTACCGGCTACACGCCTTCAACGTATCGAGAGCCTCATCATCCGTCGACGCGAGGTAGCGAACACGACCGGCGGCGAGGAGGAGGGAATGCTCAGGGCCCACACCGGGGTAGTCCAGTCCGGCCGACACGGAGTGAGTTTCCTGGATCTGCCCGTCCTCGTCCTGCAGGAGCATTGAGAAACTGCCGTGCAGAACGCCGGGACTGCCGAAAGACAAGGTCGCCGCGTTGTCACCTAGACGTGGCCCGCGACCACCGGCCTCGATTCCAATGATCTCCACGCTCGCATCGGGTACGAACGCATGGAAGGCGCCGATGGAGTTCGATCCACCGCCGACGCACGCAATGACCGCATCCGGAAGTGCGCCGGTTTCTTCGATCATCTGCGCACGGGCCTCACGACCGATCACAGCCTGCAACTCGCGTACTAGATAGGGATAAGGATGGGGACCGACCGCCGAGCCGATCAGGTAGTAGGTCTCCGTTGGATCGGATACCCAGGCGCGCAGAGCCTCGTCGATCGCGGCTCGCAGCGTGCGGTCTCCGCTCGTAACGGGGACACACTCCGCGCCGAGCAGGCGCATGCGTCCGACGTTCGGCGCCTGACGCTCCATGTCGATTTCGCCCATGTAGACCGTGCACGGTAAACCTAAGCGCGCGCAGGCGGCCGCGCTCGCCACACCGTGTTGTCCGGCTCCGGTCTCCGCGACGATGCGCTTCGCGCCGATCCTCTTCGCGAGCAGGGCTTGCCCGATCGCGTTGTTGATCTTGTGGGCGCCCGTATGCGCGAGATCCTCGCGCTTCAGCCAGATGTTGGCACCCCACAGCTCCGAGAGTCGTGCCGCGAAAGTAAGCGGCGTCGGACGGCCCACCCAGGTCTTCAGCTCGCGGTGAAACGCGGCCTGGAAATCCTTGGAGTGCAGATGCTCGCGCACACCTTGCTCGAGTCGCTCGAGCGCCGGGATGAGGGTTTCCGGCACATAACGACCCCCGAAGGGACCGAAGCGGCCGTGCGCATCGGGGAACTTGCCGGCGATGGAATCGGCCAGCAAACGGGGGCCATCTAGACCCAGGTCTGACACTGTCATACGCGAACCTCGCTGACGGCGCCGGATTCACGCGCCGCTCTCACAAATTTCATGATTTCGGCCGGGCTTTTGACACCCGGCCGCACTTCAACTCCGGTCGATACGTCGACGCCGAACGGCTGCACCGCTGCGATGGCGGCCGCAACGTTGGCGGGATTCAGGCCTCCAGCGAGCACGAGTTCCGTACGACGTGCCACGCGGCGGGCCGCGGTCCAATCACACGGCACTCCGGCGCCGCTCGTGAGGCCTTCGAAGAGCAGGCGGGGTGGGAGCACGACTAATTCGTCGCCACCATCGCCACCGGCTCCTCGCATCACTGGCAGCAGCTCGAGCTGTGTCGGCAGCCGCAGGAGCGCGAGGTCGGCCGAATCCGTTTGCAACACGTCGGGCCTGAACACTGACACGATCTCATCGACGTCCTGCTGGCTCGGGTGCCGCGTAACCGCCACGCAAAGCGCCCGACCTCTCGCCGGCGCGGCAAGGCGTAGCGCCACGTCAGCACTCACCTGGCGCACCGATTTCGCAAACACGAAGCCAATAGCGTCCGCGCCAGCGTCAAGTGCCGCGGTGACGGCTTCGGGGGTGGTCAGGCCGCAGATTTTGATCCACATGGTCACGTGCTCGCCTTTCCGTCGCGTCGGTGCGCGGGACCCTGCGCCGCGGGCTGCAGTGCCGCAGCGTGCACCTGCGTGGTCGCGCCTGCATGCGTTCCCTGCAGCGACGCTCGTGCTCCACGCCCTGCATCCAACATCGCGGCCGCCAACGCGCGAGGATCTCCCCCCTGCATCAGCGCGCTTCCGACGAGCGCGAGCTCATAGCCCGCCGCGGCAAGGCGACGCGCATCCTCGGCCGTAACAACTCCGCTCTCGGCCACGCGTGGC
>DATBCZ010000138.1:0-3828 GCA_036270175.1 Steroidobacteraceae bacterium
CCCCCTCCACCGCAAAAAGACTTGACGCCCAACCACCAGGTTGGATTAATTAATATTTACAACAGCGAAGCGTTCAGGCAAACGTCGCTGTAAACTCAACCCCAAGGAAGGGGGGGTCGTCGTCATGACGAGAGCAACAAACGCCGGTATTGGCGTAACGCGTTATTTGCAGGTCTATACCGTCCTGTCGCAGGCGCTTGCGGAAGGCGACATCGGCGCAGGCGAAGCCTTACCCAGCGAGCCGTCCCTCGTACGCCAGTACGGCGTTTCCCGGACGACAGTACGCCGGGCCTTGGCGAGGTTGGCGGCAGAGCGCTGCATCGTGCGGCGGCGTGGTAGCGGCACGTTCGCCCGCGATAAAGTCGCGAGAACCGTCTCTGCACGCCAGATCGCCTCCATCATCGACGACCCCCGTGGTGTTGCGACAAACACAACGGTCCGGCTCCTCGAATTCAAGCACACCCCCATACCCGACTTCCTCCACCGTGAGTGGCCCGAATTCGGCGCGAGCGTGTTGACCATCCGCCGGGTGCGGTATGTCGATCACGAGCCCGTCGCGCTCGTGACCGCCTATGTACCCGAAGAGCTCGCGAAGCAGCTCACGGCGCGCCGCCTCGGCAGCGACACCGTTCTCGCCGCGCTGGATAAGCTCGGATATCACGGCGCCACCAACGATCAGGAGATGACCGCGGTCGCCGCCGACCCGTTCACGGCAAAGCACCTGGACTTCAGCGTCGGCTCTCCGGTCCTCAACATGAAGTGTCTGGCGCGGGATGCGCGCGGACGGATCTTGCGGTACGCGAATTACCTGTACCGGCCGGATCGCTATGAGATTCACACCGTCGTCGAGCGCGACCGGCACCCACGCGGGCGCCGGGCAGCCAGTCTCTGACGGCGGCACACAATATGGCATCCAGAACCGCGCACCGTACGAAAAAATCCAATTCGGCGCGGGGAAATGGGTTCCCGGCACAGCGCAATGGCCGTGGCGTCGCACGGTATTATCTGCTCTACGAGCATCTGTCCGGTGCGCTGAATGACGGGACCATCCCCGCAGGCGGCGCTTTGCCCAGCGAACCGGACCTCGTGGTCCGCTACAAACTTTCTCGAACCACAGTGCGTCGCGCGCTGGCAAGACTGGAGGATGAAGGCCGTATCATCCGTCGCCGCGGTAGCGGCACCTTCGCGCGCCAGACTCGCAAGCCCCCGCGCCTTAACCTCGATCTACACACCTTCTTCGACGACCTACCGGAGTTGGCGTCCCAAACGACGACGTCGATCCTACGATTCGAATTCGGAGCGGTGCCGACCTCCCTACGTGAGTTGCAGCCGCAGCTCGGTTCCCGGGCGCTGGTGATTCAACGTGTGCACCGCTTCCATGGCACGCCATACGCGCTGACGACCGCCTATGTCCCGGAACGGATAGGCAGGAAAATCCGTCGAAACGCACTCGAGCGCGCCTCACTTCTGACTGTACTGGATCAACAGGGGCCGCGGGCTTCAAAGACCGAACACACCACGAGCGCCGTCGCGGCGGACGCCGTGGCCACAAAGCGCCTGGATGTAGCGTTAGGTGTGCCGCTGTTGCGCACCCGGGCCGTGCTGTCGGACAGCCATGACCAACTGCTCGCCGTAATAGAAAGTCTCAGCCGTCCCGACCGCTTCAGCGTGCGGGCAGCCCTGGAGCGCACCCGTAACTCAAACTCGCAGTGGCGTTTGAAGCGCTAGCCCCAACAGCTCATCGAATTCGTCGGCGGGCACCGGCCGGCCGTGGAGGTACCCCTGCGACTGCTCGCAACCCAGCGCTCGCAGGATCTCGAACTGCTCCACGGTCTCCACTCCCTCCGCCACGGTGCTGAGCTTGAACGCGCGCGCGAGCGAAACGATCGTCGACACTACCGCCTGCGAGTTCTCATCGCCCACCAATCCCCGGGTGAAAGAGCGATCGATCTTGAGTGCATCCACCGGGAGTTGGGAGAGCCGGCTTAGCGAGGAATAACCCGTACCGAAATCGTCGATGGAGACCTGCGCGCCGGCGGAGCGTAACGACTGCAATGTGCGGGTCAAACCCACCGAATCCTCCAGCAGCGCGCCCTCGGTGATCTCGATATCGAGACCGTTGCCCATCTTGGATTGCCAGCCCGCCGCGCTGAAAAAGCGCGCCTCGAAATCCGGGTCGCGTAACTGCACCGGCGAGACATTCACTGCGATCCGCAGCGACTCGAACCCGAGGCGCTGCCAGCGCCGCAAGTCATGCACGGCGCGCACCAATACCCATTCGCCCACGTCGACGATCAGCCCGGTTGATTCCAACACCGAGAGAAACACCGCCGGTGCAACCAGCCCCCGCCCGGGATCGCGCCAGCGCAACAATGCCTCCGCCCCGCTGAGCATGCGGGTCGCGACGGAGAACTGCGGCTGGTAGTGCAGCTCGAATTGCTCGGCGTCCAGTGCCACGCGCAGACGCTGTTCCAGCGCGAGACGCTCGGCCACCTCGGTGTTGATTTCCCGGCGGTGACGCAGGAAGCGCTCGCCGGACTTACGGGCCTTGTGAAGCGCGGCTTCCGCGTTTTGCAGCAGCGATTCGGCGTCGACCCCGTTTTCCGGGTAGCGCGCCAGGCCCGCTTTGACGTTGATCCGGATCTCGTGATCGCCAACGATCAGCGGGAGACTGAAAGCCGCGGCCAACCGCTCATGCAGCACGCGCACCGAATCCTCGTAAGACGCGCGCCCCGAAATCACGACCGCAAAATTGCCGCTATCCAGGTGAGCGAGACAATCCGTTCCCTCGAACTGACTCTTGACACTGTCGGCCACGAACTGCACGACCTGATCGCCAACGTGCCGGCCGAAAGAGTCGTTGATGACACCGAGGCGCTCGATATCGAACGCCACGACCAACACCTCCGCGTCCTCGCCCGCGTGGCGCGCCAGAAGCCGCGCAACCCGCTCGCAGAACAGGGCTCGCTTCGCAAGCCCGGTCAATGGATCGAAGTAGGAAAGAAACCGGACAGCATCTTCCTTATGCAGGTACTGAAGCGCGAACGACAGGTTGGAGGCAACCTCGCGCAACATCCGCAGCTCCTCCTCACTCGAACCGCAGGAATCATTGGAACCTACGGTGAACGCGCCCACAGGCGTGTCATCGACGAGCAGAGGAATCGCCGCGAGGCAATTGATGTGCAGACTGAACAGCCGCTCCGAAAACACGAGCCGGCTGCCCGCACCGAGAATGTCATTACAGACAACCTCCATGCCCGTCCGCAGCGCACGTCCGGTTATCGTATCGAATTGTTCGTCGTTTCCGGAAACAGGCCCCACCGGAAAACTGACCTCATCTTTCTTATCGGCGGACACACCCGACCAGGCAACAGGACGGGCGATGCGTGTGCCCGGGTCGATGAGTGTCACGAACGCGCACGAATACTTACCGATGTCGTGGGCAATCCGGCATGCTTCCTGGAACAGGTGGGTGCGATCACGGATGCGCACTACGCCCGCGTTGATCGCGGACAGCATGTGGAGCACCCGGCTGAGCCGCTCGATACGAGTCTCCGCGTCCTGCCTCGCAGATCGTAAAGCCACCTCACCCAGCGCACGCTTCACTGCCGGTCCGAGACGCGCAAGGTTGGTTTTGAGCACGTAATCGACCGCACCCGCTTTGAGTGCCTCGATCGCCCGTTCTTCACCGATCGTGCCGGATAGGAAGATAAACGGGACGTCCGGAGCCTCGCGCCGGACCAGGCTCAGTGCAGCCGAGCCGTCATAACCCGGTAGCGAGAAATCGGAGATGACGAGGTGCGGCCGCAACTCGCGCAACTCTCTACG
>DATBCZ010000139.1:0-8926 GCA_036270175.1 Steroidobacteraceae bacterium
CTTCGACAACGGCATCGTGCTGGTGAATCCGAAGGGTAACGGTCCTCAGACCGTCACCCTCGAGACGTCTTACTTGAAGATCAAGGGAGCGCAGGACCCTGTGACCAACAACGGACAGAGCGTCACCACGGTTACGCTCAAGGATCGTGACGGAATCGTTTTGCTACGGCCGCACCCGGTCACCCGGCCTGCGACGCCGACAGGCTTCACCGTCGAGCACTAGCCTCAGCAGGCAGCCGCAGCACCAGGTCCGTGATTTCCGAGCCCTCATTGAGACGGGCGGTTGCAGTCAGCCGCCCGTCTTCTTCCAGGGTGAACACGGTTGCGTTGTTCAGCCCCTGCTCGTTCGTTCTGCACACGATCAGAAGGCCGCCGGGCAGCAGTCGTGAGCGCAGGTTGCGCAGCATGCGCTCGAGAGTCGCCGTATCGAAATAAGCGAGGTTCAGGATGTTGGCGGCACGGAGCACGTGAAAGCGCTGCGTGTAGCTGGTGTTGAGCAGGATGTCATCTTCGACGGCCCGTAGCTGCGGCAGTTGGCTGAGCGACGGGCTCATCAGCGTCAGTGGGCGACAGGTGACTCCGAGCCGGTGTTGCGTCGGGGCGCCTGACTGCGGCCCGGTCTGCGCGCGTGCTCGTCCGCTAAGATCGAAAAGGCTGGTCGCGGCCTTCATCATCAGCGTGTATGGCAAATAGCGCATTCTGTCCCGACGTCGTGGCGGCGGCATACGGACCGCGTCGCCACCGACATCCAACTGCATCAGGTGGCCGGTGCGATCGACGAGCGCTCTCAAGCGCGGGCCGAGGGAGATCAGGAATGCATCGACCACCGCGTCGCCGGCCAGCATGTTGCACTCGATTCCAGCGCGCTCGAGCTCAACCAGCCACTCCGCGGTACTCACTCCGGAGGAAACCGCAACGTCCATGATTTCCAGCGGCCGCTGCGCTGGCAGGAGCTTCTGGACCAGTGCGTTGAGGTCGTCGAGCCGGCGGTGCCGGGTCGTCTTGCGCGTGCCATTGCGCAATTCAATGGAGTGGAAAAAGAGGTCCTCACGCTCTTCGAACTGCCGCTCATCCGGCCCGGCCCCGCCGCGGGCGAAATACAGCTCGAATGCCGTTGGAACGGTCGGGTTCATACTCACGCGAGGTAACTACCGGTTGTTGCCTGACTTTCCAGGGCCGGGCTCGATCCCCGGGTTCCCAGCAGACGCTCAATCTGGCCGGTGAAACCGGCAGTCATGGTCTCCACCGTGAAAAGTTGGCGAACTCGCCGTTGCGCGGCCGCTCCCATCCGCGCCCGCACGGATTCTGATTCCAGGGTTTGCAAGTGACCCGCGAGAGTGGTGAGGTCTCCAGGCTCGAACAGCAGGCCGGTCTGCCCGTGTAGAACCTGTTCCGAGGCGCCGCCGATATCGCTCATGACCAGGGGTTTCGCAAGGGCCATCGATTCCAGCGCAGCCAGCGAGAACGTCTCGATGGCATGCGATACCAGGGTCATGACATCGCAGCAGCCGATGAACGGGCGTACGTCCTCCTGGAGTCCCGTGATGGCCACGTGTTCGCGGAGTCCAAGGTCGCGAGCGGCGTTCTCGATCGTGGCGCGCTCGGGGCCGTCGCCAATGAAGAGCGCCTTCGCGGCCACGCCTCGCGAGCGCAGTTGCCCGATCGCCTGCAGCAGATCGCCATGAGCTTTCTCGGGACGCAGCGACGAGCAGAGGCCGATAACATAGTCTTGCGGCGCGAAGCCCAACTCGGCGCGCAATGCGAGTCTCTCCGCCGGCGACTGCTGGTCGGTGAAGTGACCTACATCTATGCCGTTGTGAACCACCCCGTCAGTCGCCGCGCGCAAACCGCGATCGCGCCAGTAGTCCCGCTGGTTCTCGCACACGTACAGCAACAGGTCGCTACGCTTGAAGAGTTGCTGATACAGCAGCATCTGCGCCTTTTCCTTGTAGGTCCGCAGCAGCGTTGTGTGGAACACCGTCGCCAGCTTCGGTCGCTCGCGCACGGCTTGCCGGGCGAGATAACCGTACAGCATCGAGTAGGTATTCGTGCATACGATCGCGTCGATTCGCCGTGTGTGAATGAGAGACCCAAGTTGACGTATCGCCCGGCGCTCGACACCGCGAGTGACATCGCAACACACGAGCGCATCGAGCTTTGCCGTATCGAGTTGCGAGAGCAGGCGTTGACTCGGCTTCAGATACGCGAGATGCAGGCGAAAGTGGTCCGTATCGAGGTGATTCAGCAGCGTGACGACTTGCTTCTCGGCACCGCCGAGTTCCAGCGAGTTGACTATGAACAACAGGCCGGGTGGTGACAGCTGGGTCATCAGGCCTCGATGTCCATGCTGCGGCCCTGTTGGAGGGCCTCCACCGCCGCGAAGGTGAGGAGCATGGAGCGTCGAGCCTCCTCGAAGGGCACCGGGTGCGGGCTTTCGCCACGCAGGAAGGCGGTCCAGGCGGTCATCTGTTCGGCGTGACCCTTGCCTTCGAAGCTCCTGGAGGTGCGCTTGCGCTGGCGGTGGATGTTGAGCGTCTTGAAGTTCTCCAATTCGGCGGTGAGTCCGGCGCCGAATACGGTGCAGATCTCCTTCGGCCAGGAACTGTCGCCCTCGGCGGAATAGACGAGCTGTCCACACGAGCCATCGGCGAATTCAACCTGGGCGGTGACGCTGTCCGGGAAGGGCAGCCTGCCAGCGGCAGGCCAGACTGTCTGCGCGCTGACACGTATCGGCCGGGACTCGAACAGGAAGCAAAGGAAGTCGAAGAAGTGGCAGGCCTCACCCAGAACGCGGCCGCCGCTTTCGGCGTGGTTCGCGAACCAGCTGGTGGGTTCGAGGGCTCCGGCCATGACCCGGAAGCTCGCGGTCTTGGGTCCGGGGGTCGATCGCACCAGATTACGGAGTTCGGTTGCCGCTCCCGCGAACCGCCTGTTGAATCCAACCTGCACGCTGCCCTGGCTGCCCGCAAGGGCGGTGTCGATTTGCGCCAGTTCACCGCGGGTGAGGCACAGGGGCTTTTCCACGAAGACGTGTCTATCGGCGCCCAGGGCTGCGATGACGAGAGGCGCGTGTAAGTTATGCCGAGTAGCGATGAGCACACCGGCAGGGACGTGATCGAAGAACACCCGCTCGGAGCTCGTCGCCGAGTGGGCAAAACCGAATTTGTTGCGGACGTGGCTCGCGCTCAGCGCGGTGTTGTTGACGACCGTGCCGAGGGGAATACGGTCCTTCAGGTGGGGAAGGAGCATGGTGCGAGCGAAGTTACCCGCGCCGATGACGTCGACGCGAGAGACGGGGGCGTTGAGTCGCGCCGCCACGCCCTGGTTCGATGGTTCGCCGGCGTCCAACCTTCTGGCCGCGATCGAGGCCAGCACCGCCGTGGTGGCGCGCGGCGATGATGTCCCCGACGTGGCAGTGGCGGCGTTGGCCGGGTCCTCGGTGCCCGCCGACCGCGATTCCGCCTGGACTATCGTCAGTCGCGGAGATGCGGCGGCACGCGGCGTTTCAACCTCGCGCGGCGTCGCGCCGTACTCGAGAATCACGCCAGCCTCGCTCGCCGCGCCTTCACCCATCAGGTGTTGATACACCTGCAACGCCTGGGTGAACGGCGCTCGGCGCGTCGTCAGAGCGGCGATGTTCAGCCCGCCGGTGCGCATCAATTGCAGGCAGGCCTCGAAGTTACGCTGCTCGGTCCAGCGAACATAACCGATGGGGTAGTCCGCACCCGCCCACTCGTACGCGGGATCGTAGCGACCGGGCCCGTAGCTGCGGGAGAAACGCACTTCGATTTCCTTACCGAAGGCATATTCCCAGGGCAAATCGACTTTGGTTTTGCCGACCACGACCAGGCGGCCCCGGTCGCGCAGGACCTCCAGCGCCTGGTCGGTGGGGCCGTTGCTCGACGCAGAGGCGGCGAGCACCGCGGCGTCTATTCCAAAGCCATCTGTCCAGGCACGCACTTCCTGTCGCAAGTCCTGTTGACCGGCTATGACGACCTTCTCGGCGCCCATGGCATGTGCCAGGGCGCGACGCGCGGGGGCGACATCAAGGGCCATGACGCGGGCACCACTGGCGCGCAGGAAGGCGGTAACCAACAGGCCGACGAGGCCTTGCCCTACCACGAGCACGCGGTCGCCCAGTGACGGTTGTAGCTGTCGCACGGCCTGCAATGAAATAGAGGCAATGGTCGTGTACGCGGCCTGCCAGTTCTCCACTCCTTCCGGCACGTGCGCGGCCAACATATCGGGAACCGCTGCATACTCCGCGTGGAAGGCACATTCCGCGCCGCCGATGGCGACGCGGTCGCCGACCCGGAACCGGGTGTTGGCGGTGTCAACCGCTTCGACGATGCCCGCGGCGCTGTAGCCCAACGGGCTGGGGATTTCGAGGCGATTGCGTACCTTTTCCAGCGCCGCGCGCCAGCCGAGAGTGCGGGCCGTGTCGAGGACCTTCCGGACCTGGTCCGGGCGCGCTCGCGCCTTTTGCAGCAGGTTCATGCGCGCCTGCTCGACCTTCATTTTCTCAGTGCCAACGCTGATCACGGAATGAGTGAGCCGCACAAGAATGCCGCCCGGCGGAGCCGTGGGAAGTGGGACGTCCTGCAGCTCGAGTCGGCCATCCTGATATTGGGCAATCTGCTTCAATCGAGTTCTCCAGCCGTAAGGGCAGACGGTGGCGTGGCACGCGGTACCCGTGCCGAAATTCCAAACCGGTCGTAAATTCCACTCAACTTCGCCAGCGCCTCGTTCAGGGAAAACCCCGTCTCGACCGTCGCGCGGGCGGCAGTGGCGAGTCGTTCGCGCAGGGCCGAGTCTTCCAACAGCCGGCGAATGGCAGCGGCCAGGCCGTCGATGTCGCCGGGCGCGACCAACAGGCCGTTGACGCCGTTCTCGACCACCTGCGGAATGCCGCCCACCGGTGTGACGATGACGGGCATCTCCCAGGACATTGCTTCGAGGAGCGCCATGGGCATGCCCTCCGCATACGAGGGCAGAATGAATAGTGTGCTGCTGGCGAGAGCCGCGGTTTTGCGCTCGGGGTCGAGCCAGCCCGGACAGGACACGCGTTCCTGTATTTCGAGCTGCGCGGCAAGTTGCCGCACCTCCTCGATGTTACCAACGCCGCCCAACACGAGCTTCAGTCCCGGAAACCGTGGGGCGACCAGGCCGAAGGCTCGCACGAGATCGTAAACGCCTTTGTCCCGCAGCAGATGCCCGAGAAACAACAACGTCGGCTCGCGACCTTCGAGGCGCCGCAGCCTCGCCCTGTCGGGGATCGCGACCGCGTTGTGCAACACTTCAACTTTCGCGGTCGGACAGATTCGCAGCACGCGCTCGCGCCACTCCTCCGACAACGCAATAACCAGCGCGGCGTGCCCCAGCGTGCTGCGTATCAAGCGGCGCCCCAGAGAGCCCGATTCATTCTCATAGAAGCGAGTAAAGCCGCCACCATGAAGGTGCACGATGTAGGGCCGTCGCGCCGCTCGCGCCAGCAGGCACACTACGAACTTCCGCCAGAACGAGCCGCGCGATGCGGTTTGCACATGAACCAGTGGCGCATCGAGTTTCCGCAGCAGCACCGCCACTCGCACCCAGGCTTTCAACGCAGTGGTGATTTTCAACCACGCGTTGCCGGCGCGATGCGAAGCGACGTAGACACAGTCATAGCGTTCGAACAGGCCGCCATCGAGATAACCCCTGACAACCGCGCGCACTCCACCCATACCGTCAAGGTCGGTACCGACCATGATTACGCTGCGAGCGGTCGGCTCGCGCGTGGCGTGATAGGGCGACGTGACGGCTGACTCAAGCATGATCGACTCGCTCGGCCGGGCGCGGACCACCCATCACGTCCGACAGTGCTTCGACATAGGGCGCAGTCATCCGCGTCAGGTTGAAACGGTTGTCCATGTATTCACGGCTGCGTTGACTGGCCGCTCCCCATGCGCGTGCGTCGCCGTTTAGCGTCGCAATCGCCTCACACATTTCCGAAACGCTGGTTACTGCACGTCCCATGCCATTTCGAGCGATGAGTTGCTCCGGATCCAGGAACGCCACGACGGGCGTGCCGCGCGACCACGCTTGTAAATAGGTGTTCGGGAAGCCCTCGATCTCCGACGTACCGACGAATACCCGGGCACGTTCGTAAAATTCACCCACCTCGTGGTAAGGAACGGGCCCGTGGAAGCGCACATTTGCCAGGTTTGCGGCCTGCGCGCGTACCGTTGCATACAAACTTTCCGATCCCGGCATCGGTCCGCCGATTATGTGAAATTCCAGATGGGGCAATTTGCCGGCTGCCTCGAGCAGTAACTCTGGTCGTTTCAGGGCGCGGATGTTGCCCACCCAGAGCACGCTGTCTCGTTCCGTGAACTCCGGACGCCGGCCCGCGGTGTCGGTCAAAGAAGGAGCGACACGACTTTCACGTCGAAAATTTTTCAACAGCGCCTGCTGCTGTTCGGGGGTCTGCGACAAAACAAGATCCGCGCGACGCAGCCCGTAGCGATAAAGACGCTTGTCGCGCCAATAGCGGATCAGCAGTGAGGCCGGGTCGCAGTCGGAATTACTGGCTACCCGAAAGATGACCCTGGCGCCGTGCACGCGAGCGAACAGAGTTACCTGGCCCAGCAGAGCGCCGGCGCAACTCGTGTAATAAACGTCGGCACCCGCGCGTTTCATTGCGGACCACACACCGGTCCAGCGGGGATGCGCGAAGCGCAGTACCGGGATGCCCGCGTCGGGACGATAAGCCTTGTAAGTTTTGATGCCGTCCCAGGTCGCGCCGTCCGGCTGGCCGTAGTCGGCCACGACCATCGAAACATTATAGCCACGGGCCACCAGGGCCTTGGCCAGCAGTGTCTGCTGCAATTCGGCGCCGCCCACGCCATGCCGCCCGTATTCGCGCGCAAGCACGGGAAGGTTAGCGAGCCCCACGAAGCAGATGGTTGGAGTGCTGTGAAAATCGACCGTCATGGAGTTGCCGGGGAAGTCGCGACCGCCTGCGCCGGATCATAACTACCCGGTGAGGCTCCGCAAAACAAACGCGGGCGGAAGCGAAACGTTCCGCGAGGGAAAAAGGGAAGGGTCGCGCTCCTTGCTACAGCACCACCGATGGGATCCGCGCTTGGCCTGAAGGGTTGCGGGTACGGTCCTTGCTCCTAAGCTTGGCCTGAAAATCGGCCAAATCCATACACCCCCGATACGCAGAAAAAACCGGAGGTTCCTCGAATGCAGATATCCAGACGCCGCCTATCATGGAGGCTTTTCCTAGCGTGTTTTCTAGCGAACGTCTTGCCGCTCGCTGCCAACGCCGCAGCTCCCGTCGACGCCGCCTACACGGTCAAGCCTGGGGACACCCTGATGGTTTCCGTATGGAAGGAGCCGGATCTCCAGGGTCCCGTGCTCGTGCGGCCTGACGGCGCGTTTTCCTTCCCGCTCGCGGGGCAGATGGACGCCCGCAACAAGACGGTGCAGGAGCTCCAGCAGGAGCTGACTGCGAAGCTCAAGAAATTCATCTCTGACCCGGTGGTCACCGTGTCAATCCAGGAGATCAAGGGAAACAAAGTCTATGTGATCGGGCAGGTACAGAAGCCCGGTGACTTTGTCGTCAATCCACGCGTCGACGTCATGCAGGCGTTGAGTATGGCGGGCGGCACGACGCCGTTCGCAGCGCTCGGCGACATCATGATTTTGAGGCGCAATGACACCGGCCAGCAGCAGGCGCTCCCATTCAAGTACACGGATGTCGTGCGTGGCAGGAACCTCGATCAGAACATCATGCTGCAGGCTGGCGATGTCGTCGTCGTTCCGTAATTCGTACACCGCGGCCGCAAGGGCGGCGCTGGCGGGTGCGACCATGGTCTCCGCGTTGCTCGCGGCGGGTAAGGCGCGCGCGGACAATTGGGAGTTCAATCCGCGCGTCGAACTGGGTGGTCAGTACAACGACAACTACCGTCTGGCGGAGAGCGGGACACCGAAAATACCGGCCTACGGCGCCCTGGTCGATGCCGCAATGGGTTTTTCGCTGAATGATCCGCGCGGCGAGGTTGACATCGTGCCGCGGGTCCATTCGAGTTTTTTCCCGGACGATCACCAGGATCAATCCACCGATGGATTCCTGAACATCGCCGGCGAATACCGTGCTCAACGGGCCACGTACAGCGGAACCGCGAGCTATGCCAACGAGACCGTCATCTCGTCCGAGCTGTTGGCCGCGGACTTTCCGGGAGTCAACCTGGGCCAGGTGGTCGGTGAGGCGACGGGCCGCGTCAGCATCCACAACCGGCGGCAGTTGGAGCAGATCGCTCCAAAGATGACCTATGACTTCACGCCGCGTTATCACCTCCAGCTCAACGCAGTGCTCGAGAACGCCAACTTCAGCAACAACCTGGGGGGAAATTCCGGGCTTACGGCGCAGCAGCAGGCGCAATACGTACAGGTGGGCTTCAAGGACTTTTATGGCAGCGCCGGTCTCCAGTACGACCTTACGCAGCGCCAGGACATCATATTCCGTGCAATCTTTGCGGAGTTCATGCCCGACCAGGTCACGAACCTGGGAACTGGAGCCGACGCGGGCCAGGTGCGGAGCTCGTCGACCGACACCGATCGCTATGGCGTGGAAGCGCAGTGGGACACGAAGCCCACCGACACCATACAGACCTACGTGCGTGTCGGGTTGAACGAAGTTCATGCCAACACGGCGGTCGACGGCGTCATCAACAAGACCCTCGTGGTGGGCGGTGCCGGAGTGGTCTGGACCTATCAGCTCTCGCAATACATTGTCGATGCGGTGCGCGATCTGTCACCAAGTGCCGCCGGCGCTATCATAGAGCACGACGAGCTCCGTTTCCGGATCCTGCGTGCACTGCAGCCGCGGTTGTACGCTGTGGTTGCCGCTCGCGCGGTCCGCGTGCGCGGTGCCAGCCAG
>DATBCZ010000140.1:0-2753 GCA_036270175.1 Steroidobacteraceae bacterium
AACGAACATTTCTGATCCGAGTGGCGTGTCCCTCAAATCGCGGAGACCCCTAGTAAAATGTCGGCGTAAGTTTACCGCAGGCCGCGAATGGCGGCTTTGTCCCTTGCGATTTAGGTCACTGATCGACCGATATTGTTAAGGGTTGCCCGATTTCTGCCCCTCATCGCTGAGCATGCCATACCCGGTGAGGTGTGAGGGCAGACGTCGGGCAAGCCCCAAGGGAGGAAACCGCGGAGGCGAACTGAGGGCGTCAGCTGCGGCGATGAGCTATGGGGATTTGAACGGAGGCACTGGGCTCGGGGAGTTCAATGGCGGAACCCCAAGGCAGATCCCTGGCACCACGGCGTGCCGCTGCGGGGCGACTGCATCCTGACAAAGACAGTGGTGGCCTGGGAGAGCGCTGGATATGGGCGGCGATGACAACGGGCGCTCGCGTCAGCCTTGCTCGAAGGAGCGCCGACGAAGAAGATTGATCGACTGATGCACGGAGGTTCATGGCGAACTCGGTGAAGTTGGCGGCCCGCGGATATGCTGAGCCCTGGCGAAGCTCTCGATGACGAGCATCGGAGCGCCGCAGTGTCGGCACACGAAGGTGGGCCTCACGGTGCCGGTGGCGGTGGGCTCGGCAGCGGCGACAGGAACCGGCTGATGCAGCAACTCGCGAACGGTCGGAATGTCGCGCTTGCGGTTGGCGTTAGAGAGCAGGCCGTAGTGGCGGATGCGGTGAAAGCCGGAGGGCAGCACGTGCAGCAGGAAGCGGCGCATGAACTCGTCGGTCGCGACGGTCATCACTTTGTGGCGCGTTCGGCCGTGCTCGCGGTAGTCCTTCCAGCGGAACGTGACACCGCGATCGTCCGCGGCCACGAGGCGCGAGTTGGAGATCGCGACCCGGTGCGTATAGCGCGACAGATACGCGAGCACCGCCTCGGGCCCGGCGAAGGGACGCTTGGCGTAGACCACCCACTCGCATTGGCGCAGCGGCATGAGCCAGTCGGCGAAGGCCTCCGCGTCGGCCAGATCCACGTGCTCGCCGAAGAACTTCAGTTGCCCGTCGCGATGCAGGTTCTGCAGCTCTTCGAGGAAGCGACGCCGGAAGAACCGGGACAGGACTCTGACGGGGAGGAAGAACCCTGGCTTACACGGCACCCAGCGCTGCGCATCGGGGCCGAGACCGCCGCCGGGGACGATGCCGTGCAGGTGCGGATGGTGGGTCAACGCGGAGCCCCACGTGTGCAATACCAGGGTGGTACCAATCCGGGCACCCAGGTGCTTCGGATCGGCGGCGATCGTGCGCAGCGTCTCGGCGACGATGTCGAAGAGCAAACCATAAATGACCTCCTTGTTCGTGTAGGCGATGGCGCTGATGGGCGCGGGCAAGGTGAACACGACGTGGTAATACGGCACGGGTAACAGATCAGCCTGCCGTGCTTCGAGCCAGCGCTGAGCGGCACTGCTCTGGCACTTCGGGCAGTGCCGATTGCGGCACGAGTTGTAGGCGATCTGGGGCTCCGCGCATGACGTACAGCGCAGCGCGTGGCCGCCGAGCGCAACGCTGCGGCACTGCTCGATGGCCGACATGACCTTCAGCTGCCCGAGGCTCAAGTGACCGCGCTCGTGCTGCCGCCACGCCGGCCCGTGGGCGCGGAAGATATCCGCGACCTCCATGGCGGGGCGATCCACGCGCGGCTACGGTGTCGGGGCTGGGCCTGGCTCCAATGGACCGATCACCTGGCGCAAGATCTCGGTCGCGACGTGGGTATACAGTGATGTCGTCTCGAGCTTCTTGTGGCCGAGCAGCACCTGGATCACGCGGATGTCCACCTTCTGTTCGAGCAGGTGGGTGGCGAAGCTGTGCCGCAGTGTATGAAGGGAGACCTGCTTATCGATGCGGGCTGCGAGCCTGGCCTCGTGCACGGCGCGGTTCAGTTGACGAGCGGTCAGAGGCTCGACGGGGTTCAGTCCCGGGAACAGCCAACCACCGTCGAGCATCTTGCCTTGGGCGCGGGCGACTCGCCACCACGTGCGCAGCCGCTCGAGCATCACGGGCGAGAGCATGGCGTAGCGATCTTTGCCGCCCTTGCCTTGCTGGATACGCAGCGTCATGCGCGTGCTATCGACGTCACCCACCTTCAACGAGATGACTTCGCTGGCGCGAAGCCCAGCGCCGTAGGCAATCGACAGGGCCGTTTGATGCTTGAGGTTCTTGGTCGCCGCGATGAGCGAACTGACCTCCTCCCGGCTCAACACGACCGGCAGCGTGCGCGGCAAAAACACCGGCTTCATCTTCGACATCAACTCACCGCGGTCGAGCGTCACGTCGAAGAAAAACTTGAGCCCTGTGATCGTGGCGTTGAGCGTGATGGGCGAAGCGCCCTGATCGACCAGGTACAGTTGGAAGTTACGCAGATCCTCGACCGTGGCAGTATCCGGCGGACGGCGCAGGTAACCTGCCAGCTTCCGAACTGCACGCACGTAACCCGCCTGCGTGTGGGGCGCGAGCTTGCGCAGCCGCATGTCCTCCAACATCCGTTGACGCAGCGGGGAAATCTCTCGAGTGGAATCCTTCATGGCTCTGCTCCGGTTGCGATACGAGGCGGAATGCCTCACTTCGCAACTTACGAAACAGAACCTCTGTGGTCAGCCTCTCCGACGCCTGATAGAAACCACCCCTACCGCGCGAGCGGTTTAGTCCCTTGGCTCTACCCGACCTATACCGTTGAAAAACTCGTTGCTGGCAGTCGCGACCGGCAGCT
>DATBCZ010000141.1:0-6852 GCA_036270175.1 Steroidobacteraceae bacterium
CGCCTCGGAGAACGCCGAGCTTTCCAGCACGGATCGCAAACTCAGCACGGGCCACTGCTCGTTGGCGCGGCGGAATGCCCCCGCCAGGTAGCGCTCACAGCGCGCCACTGTCGGCGGCGCGTCGCCCGAGAACTCGCCTTCAGCGAAACGCCGGAAGCCGAGGACTTCATCGACCAGGAGCCCCGCGGGGATTTCGCGGTGATTCACCACCACGACGCGGGTGTTGCGGGAAATCGGGGTAGTACCGCTACCGAGAAATTGTCGCAGGTCGATGACCGGCAGGAGCTGGCCACGGACGTTCGCCAGGCCTTTGATCCACTGCTTCGCGCCCGGGACCCGCGTCAGTGTCGGCGGCAGGCCGAGTACTTCGCGGGTCTCCTCACGAGCCACCAGGTAGAGATCACCGGCCATGCGCAGAGCTACACCGACCCACTCGCGGCCGGTCGTCCCTTCCTGGTTCACCTGCGCGGAAACAGCACGGCCGCGACGTTCCAGCTCCGCGAGGAGCTCGAACGGCCGGTCGCGCAACGTCTTCAGAGGGACTTCGTCAGCCATGGTCCGTATCCGTTGACGCGTGCTGCTGTGGGATAGACATGGGCATGGGCTGGGTACTCACGCCGACAAGGTCGCCTGGGCCTTGGCGACGAGCTGGTCGGGAGAGACCGGCTTCACCATGTAGTCCACCGCGCCCTGGCGCAGGCCCCAGATCCGGTCCGTCTCCTGGCCCTTCGACGTCACCATGATAATTGGGATAGTGCGGGTCTTCGGGTCGTTCGCCAGTGCACGGGTAGCCTGGTAGCCGTTCATGCCAGGCATGACGATATCCATGAAAATGAGGTCGGGGCTCATCTCACGCGCGAGACGCACGCCTTCAGCACCGTCCGCGGCAGCCGCCGTGCGGTAGCCGTGCTTCTCGAGTGCCTTCTGCATGACGTGCACTTCGGTGGGCGAGTCGTCGACGATCAGTATCAGTGCCATTCCCTTATCTCCCGATATGCGTCTCGATCGCGCTCAGGAGCTCGTCCTTCGTGAACGGCTTGGTCAGGTAGTGCTCCGAGCCGACGATGCGACCCCGTGCGCGATCGAACAGGCCATCCTTGGAAGACAGCATGATCACGGGAATGGAACGGAATACCTTGTTGTGCTTGATGAGGGAACAGGTCTGATACCCGTCGAGACGCGGCATCATGATGTCGACGAACACAATGTCAGGCTGGTGATCCGCGATCTTCGCCAGCGCGTCGAATCCGTCAATCGCAGTAAAGACTTCGCAACCCTCCTTCGCAAGCAGGGTTTCCGCCGTGCGACGGATTGTCTTGCTGTCGTCGATGACCAGAACCTTGAGACCCTGGAGTTTCGTGTTGCTGCCGGTCACGGTCAGGCAACTCCTTCCTTAACAGCCTTGAACGGGCCACACATGGGGTGGCATTACGAGGAGCAAATGCAGCGCGGGTTTTAACATATCGGTAGACCCCTCGCTATGCAACGCGCGTCACGTTTTTTGCGATCGGCGCTGATGAACTCATCATGTGGGCACGCTGTCGGACATATTCGCGCCGTACGAGCATAATCGGGCCCTCAAAGCGTGACAGAGGAAGCAGGATGACCGAACGCCCCCGTCTCGGCGTCGTGATGGATCCCATTGGCGCCATCAAGTACGCGAAAGACTCCACTCTCGCCATGCTGCTCGCCGCCCAGGCGCGCGGTTTCGAGTTGGCCTACCTGGAGATGCAAGATCTATTGCTCCGGGACGGGGTGGCGCTCGGGCGCGTGCGACCTTTGACGGTAGCGGCCGATCCGAAGAACTGGTTCACGCTCGGCGAGCCCCGCATGGAGCCCTTGGGCGAGCTCGATTGCATTCTGATGCGCAAGGATCCGCCGTTCGATACCGAATACATCTACTCCACCTACATTCTCGAGCGGGCCGCGGAGCAAGGCGCTCTCGTCGTCAACCGCCCGCAGGGACTGCGGGACATGAATGAGAAGGTATACACGGCCTGGTTCCCGCAATGCTGTGCGCCTACTCTGATTACGCGCGATATGGGCGAAATGAGCGCCTTTTTGCGCGAGCACGGGCGGATCGTCTGCAAGCCCCTCGACGGCATGGGGGGACGTTCTATTTTTGTGCTGGAGCTCAATGACAAGAACGTCAATGTCGTATTCGAGACGCTCACACAATATGGTCAGCGCTTCGCGATCGTGCAACGTTATATTCCGGACATCGTCGACAGCGGCGATTCGCGAGTACTCGTGATCGACGCAGAGCCGGTCCCCTACGCCCTGGCTCGCATCCCATCGGCGAACGACAATCGCGGCAATCTCGCGGCGGGCGCCCAGGGTGTCGGGCGACCCCTCAATGATCGTGACCGCTGGCTCGTCGGCCAGATCGGGCCCGCCCTCGCGGCCAAGGGCATGCTGTTCGTGGGACTGGATGTCATAGGCGGCTACGTCACGGAAATCAACGTAACGAGTCCGACAGGCATTCGTGAGCTCGACAAGCAGTTCGGCATCAATATCGGCGATCTGTTTATCCAGGCGGTAGAGCGTCGCCTCGCGGCGTCACCCCGAGCCTCTTGAGCGATGCGCGGGTAAGATTCGCTGATGGCATCAAGAGCTCTGAGGCTGCGTGAAGGCAGGGCACCGGTTCGGGACCGGCTGTTCGTTATGCTGTTTCTCGCGGCATTGGCACACGGACTGATCATCCTCGGTCTCACCTTCAACTCATCGCTCGGGGACAAGGGCGGCGCGCCCGGGCTGGAGGTCCTGCTGGTCTCTGACGAGGTTCCGGAAGCGGACCGCAATGACACGGCCACCTATCTCGCACAACGCACACAACTGGGCTCGGGCAACACGCGCGAGGCCGTGGCGCCCCGTAATCGTGCATCGTCGGTCCCCATCCCACAGCAGGACGGTGTTACCGATGGCAACGCGTTGGCACCGAAGGGCGACGTGGCTGGAACGGATGAAGAGCGTGTCCTCACGACTACGGGCTGGAGCTCCCGCGTTCAGTACCTAGCCGACGAAGGTAGCACCGGACGTTCGAATGATCGTCCACTGCTGCTTGATCAGCAGGCGTCCGAACAACCAGGTCCCGAAGACGACCAGGGACCCGCCGAATTGCGCGGCCCGAAACGCGACGAGCTGTGGACGACGCCAGATACGAAAGCTGCCGAGCTGGCGCCTTACCTGGACGCCTGGCGTCACAAGGTGGAGCACGTCGGCACGATTCATTTTCCAGCCGCGGCGCGCTCGGTGGGTCCAAAAGCCAACCCCGTCATCGAGGTCGGAATCCGCGCCGACGGCTCGCTCGACAAGGCGGAAATCCGCCGCAGTAGCGGCTCGAATCAGCTGGATAACGCGGCTCTCCAGACGCTGAAGCTCGCCGCCCCCTTCGATCCGTTCCCACCCGATCTGGCCCGCCAGCACCAGGTGTTGCGTTTTGTCTACGAATGGCAGTGGACACGCCGCGGCGGCATCACCACCATTCCTTGAGCCCGCCGCGGCTCATCCCCATACTTGCGGCATGGGCGGCAAAAGCATCACAGTCACAGGCGGCGTTCCGAGCATCAGCGGCTCGCCTTTCGCGGAGAGCGCGCAGAACAGTCTGACGAACCACCTGCTCATCGCCATGCCGTCCCTGTCGGATCCCAACTTTTCGCAGACGGTGGCCCTCATCTGCGAGCACACGGAAAAAGGCGCCTTGGGAATCGTGCTCAATAAGCCGTTGCCGATGCGGCTCTCCGACGTCCTTTCGCAGATGAAGCTCGAGCCGACCACGGAGTACATCGCCGCGCAGCCGGTGCTTCGAGGCGGCCCCGTTCACACGGATCGCGGTTTCGTGCTGCATCGGCCGGGCGGAAAATGGGATCACACACACAAGGTGTCGGACACGATCCAGGTCACCACCTCCCGCGACGTGCTCGCGGCGATGGCGCGCGGTGAGGGGCCCTCCGACGCGTTCATCGCTCTCGGTTACGCAAACTGGGATTCCGGACAACTCGAGCGCGAGATGCGTGAGAACGCATGGCTCACGGTACCTGTCGACGCACGCCTGGTATTCGACCTGCCGTTCGAGGAGCGTTGGGCCGGGGCGTGGCGACTGCTGGGCATTCAGCCCGAGAGGCTGAGCCCGGTCGCGGGCCACGCTTGAACCCTCCCCCGCATGAGTGACGTCCAAACCGTCCTCGCCTTCGATTTCGGATTCAAACGTATTGGTATCGCCTCCGGAGACACACTCACGGGGACGGCCGCCCCGCGTCCCGCGGCCGCGGTTCATCAGCAGGTGCCCGACTGGGACGCCATCGCACGCGAGGTGCGGATGTTGAGTCCGAGGTTGCTCGTGGTGGGAGCGCCGTATAATGCGGACGGTACTCCCGGAGCCCTCGCGCCCGCGGCACGTCAGTTCGCCGCTGAACTCGAACGCCGCTTCGGTCTACCTGTGAACATGGTCGATGAGCGCTGGTCGTCCCTCGAGGCGACCGCGGCGCTCAAAGCGCAGCGCGCCAGTGGCGAGCGCAAGCGACGTGTCCGAAAGGAAGACATCGACAGCGCCGCAGCGGCGGTGATTCTGGAGCGATGGCTGACGGGTGAGGGGCGGTGAATGGGTCGGGGTTGGGGCGAAACGGCTACAGGCGACGGCGATAGCAACACGACGCGGCGAACGAACGACGATCGAACAGCAAGGCGACGAGATGGGCACCGAGGGTAATCAGTCATGACGAGCGGGGCGACGGGCCAGTACCGGGCGGACGGGTCTTTGCGGCATTTGTTGACCCTTGACGGCTTGCCGCGCGCCGACATCGAGCGGCTGCTCGACCGGGCGCAGGGCTTTGTCCGACCGCTGGGCGACAAGCCGCCAATCAGTACGGCTCTCACCGGCGTCACCGTCGCCAACCTCTTCACCGAGCCTTCCACGCGCACGCGCGTCTCATTCGAGCTGGCTGCGAAGCGGCTCGGTGCCGATGTCGTAAACCTGGAAGTGCAGCTGTCGTCCAGGGTGAAGGGCGAGAGCATGTTGGATACAGTGTTCACGCTACAGTCGTTACACGTCGACGTCATGGTGATCCGCGACCCTGAGGCCGGGGTACCGGATCTCGTGGCGACGAACGTAGCGCCGCACGTGAGCGTCTTGTCCGCGGGCGAGGCACACGTGTCCCATCCCACGCAGGGGTTGTTTGACGCGCTGACGGTTCGCCAGCATAAGAAGCGCTTCGATAGGCTCGGTATCGCCATCGTGGGCGATATCAGGCACTCGCGTGTAGCCCGATCGGCGTATCACGTGTTCGGTACGCTCGGGGTGCCGGATCTGCGCATCGTCGCGCCCGAGGCGTTAATGCCCCCGTCTGAGGAATTCGTCGGGTGCAGCCGCCACACGACGCTCGAGTCGGGACTCGAGGGCGTCGACGTCGTCATGATGTTGCGCATCCAGAAGGAGCGCATGGGGCAAGTGGACCTACCCGACGCGGATCGCTACTTCTCCATGTACGGCCTAAACCCCGAGCGCCTGGAACTCGCGCGCCCGGATGCCATCGTGATGCACCCACAACCGATGAACCGCGGCATCGAGATCGCCTCCGACGTCGCGGACGGTAAGCAGTCGGTCATTCGCGATCAGGTGCGCAACGGCGTTGCGGTTCGAATGGCCGTGCTGGCGGATGTCATAGGGTCGCGTGGGTAGTGATGCGATTCGTTTACTCGGGCCCGGCGGACAGCCGATCTGGGTGCACGCCAATCGGCCACGGGTGCTACTGATCGGCGAGGGCCCTGGGATTGGCCCCACCCTGTACCTGGCCGAGCAGCTGCACAGTCAGCCCTCGGACGCGTGTTGGCAGCCCGTCGTCCTGCTGGGCTCCGCAACTCCTTTTCCCTTCCGTCCTCGACCTTCGGTCATTGTGGTCCCGGGGATTCCAACAGGCGTGATCGCCTGCATGCCGCTGCTCGAGGAGTGGGGCACCGCCAGCCGCTTGGCCAGCCCCGCCGATTTTCCCGGTTGCTTCGAGGGCCCGGTCACCGAGCTCGCGGATGCGTGGCTCGGCTCGCTCACGGGCACGCAGCTCGCACAGGTGGAGATCGTTTCCTGCGGGCCGGCTCCGATGCTGGAAGCCAGCGTATCGCTCGCGCAGCGCTTTGGGTTACCGTGTCAGGTATCACGCGACAACGCTCCGACTGCCTAGGGACGGGATGCTCAGCACCCCACACGCACTGACGACATGGAGCGCGCCGGGAACTCTCCACATGTTCTTGGAGATGGCGGCATTCGCCATCGGGGGGCTGCTCTACTGGCAGGGACCCCGCGCCAAGATGAAAATGCCGGACGCGACATCCCGCTGGGCCATCGTCGCGGGAGCGGCGTTGGGCGCGGCTTGCGGTTCCCGTTTGTTATATGTGCTCGAGTACTGGACCGCCCTATCCGACCAGCCGTGGCCAATGTGGCTCGGTGGCAAAACCCTCGTTGGGGCGTTGCTGGGAGGACTCGCCGGCGTCGAAGTTGCGAAGCGCGCGGTAGGATGGAAAGACTCCACCGGAAACGGCTTCGTCATCCCGCTGCTGGTCGCGATCGCCGTCGGCAGGCTCGGCTGCCAGCTCTCCGGGGTCGCCGATCAAACTTACGGTAATCCCACCTCCCTGCCCTGGGCCTGGGACTATGGCGATGGTGTGCCCCGACACCCAACTTCACTGTATGAAATCATCGGCGTGGCCCTGCTCGGCTGGCTGGTGTACCGGCCGCGTTTCGGACGGGAGCCGGGTGACCGTTTCAGACTGTTCATGGTGGGCTACCTGGCGCTGCGATTCCTCCTCGAATTTCTCAAACCGCCGTTCGGCCCGGTGGCGAGCGGCGCCCTCCTGCCGGAC
>DATBCZ010000142.1:0-25970 GCA_036270175.1 Steroidobacteraceae bacterium
AGACACTGGACGTCGAATCCAGCCGCCGGACGCCGGAAGTCCCGGGCAGGGAACAGATCATCGGTGCCGAGCTCATTAGAGCGCAATACGGCAACATGCCCGGAGCGTTCATTGGCGGAGCGTGCTGCACGTCACGACCGGCCTCGCTTTCATACGGGACCGGGCATACCCGCCGAGAAGCACGCCGAGATTTTCCAGGAATTCGCGCAGCTCGGGAATCCCGAGCGCGACCGGCGCAAGAGACTCGGGCTCGGACTTGCGATTGTCGAGCGGCTGGCGAAGCTGCTCGGGCACGCCGTGGAGTTGCGCTCGACGGTCGGCCGGTGCTGCACCGGCCCTTTCACGCGGGCCGGTTGCGCACACTCATCAACAATTTATTGCACGCGCCCGTGGCCCGGGCGCGACGCGCGAGCTGAACTTCAGGTGTTCATCATGCCGACGCGGCGGGCGACGAGCACCGCCTGCGTCCGGTTTACTACACCCAACACCTTGAAGATCGCGGTGACGTGGGCTTTCACCGTCTTCTCGGACAGGCCGAGCTCGGTGGCGATCTGCTTATTGGTCTTGCCCTGACAAACGCGGGACAGGACCTCGAGCTGACGCAGAGTCAGGAGACCGACATCCGGTACGGGCTGCGGCGAATCCGTCGCGGCGGTTCCGGCCGAGCCGTTCGACAGGCCCGCGCTGCCCTGCAGATTCGCCGGCACGCTGACGTTGCCTTCGAGAACCTGTTGCAAAACCTCGAGCAGTACGCGCGTCGGTGCGGATTTCGGCACGAAGCCCATGGCACCGGAGTTGATGGTCTGCCGGACGTTCTCGGGATCCTCGAGAGCCGAGAGCACCACGACGGGCAACGACGGAAACCGTTCGTGCAGCCGGCCGATCAAACCGAAACCGCTCATTCCGGGCAGGGCGAGATCGAGTAGCACGAGGTCGAGGTCAGGATTGGCAGCGGCCATGGCCATTCCTTGTTCGGCGTCGCGCGCGGACATGACTTGCGTCTCGTGTCCGAGCGATTCCAGTGCTGCTGCGACCCCTTGCTGTACTAGAGGGTGGTCGTCAATGACGAGTACTTTCAGGGACATGTTCTGCAGGGAGTATCCAAACAGTCTGCGTGAACGGGGCGCCGTGCGCCAAGTGGACCTTGGTCCCACCATCGGCGCAGCAGCTTGACGTCGTTAGGGTCAGAACGCTACCGGTAAAAAAGCCAGTTTGAATGTACTTCGTCCGTGTTGAGAAGTCTTCTATCTCTGTTTACTTATTTAACTCGGAGTTTACGCAAGACTGGGTGAGAAAGCACACCTGTCGCGGTTCGTCGGCGCCCACGGTTGGCGACAAGCTACTCTCCCGAGGCAAGCGCCCGCGCCGTCCGGAGCCGAGCGCTCCAAGGTCCTGAGCAAGTGCTAGGCTGCCTCCCATGGCGACCGAGGAACCCGTGGCGGACGAATTTCCGAGCGTGCCGGCCGATCCGCTGCTGGCGGAGCGGCTGGCCGTCCGCGATCTGCTCGTGGAGAACGAGAAGGTCCGCACGCAATACCGGAATATGCCCATCGCGATGGTCGGCAGCGCCGTCATCGCCACTCTCATGGGGGCGGCCCTGGCGAAAGGCGTCGCGCCCTGGAAGGTGTTGGTGTGGATGGGGTCCGTATACGCATGGACTTTAAGCCGGTTTTTCCAATGGCGCGCCTTCGAGCGCATGGATCCCCGCCCGGAGGACATCGGCCCGTGGCGCACGTACGCGATCGTGGGCTCCTTGTTCGCCGGCATCATCTGGGGTGTGGGCGCCGTGGTGATGTACGTCCCGCAGGGGTTGGCATACCAGCTCTTTCTCACCATGGGCCTGCTCGGGATGGGTTCGGGCTGCGTATACGCTTCCGGTTCGGTGATGCCGTCCTTCTTCGCCTTCATGTATCCCGCGATCCTGCCGGCGGCTGTGATTTTCATGCGCGAGGACGATCTGCTGCATGTGACGACGAGCGCGCTGATGATTCTGTATGTCGTGCTCATGACCCTGTTCGCGTTGCGCGTGTACGGCTCCATCGACGAGTTCATCAGTCTGCGCTACGAAAACTCCGGCCTGATCGAGGAGTTGCGCCGGCGCAAGGAAGTTGCCGAAGAAGCCAACATCGCCAAGTCGCGCTTCCTCGCCGCCGCCAGCCACGACTTGCGCCAACCGCTGCACGCGCTCGGCTTGTTCGTACAGGCGTTGGAAGAGTCGCCACTCGCCAACCGCGAGCGCCAGGTTATCGGCAACATCCGTCATTCGGTAGATGCGATGGAGGAGCTGTTCAACGCTCTGCTGGACATCTCGCGTCTCGATGCAGGTGTCGTGCAGCCGGTCGTGACCACGATTCCCCTGGCGATGGTGTTCGACCGGGTGCGCTTCGAATACGCGCCGATCGCTCGTCAGAAGCGGATATCGCTGACCGTCATGAAGACCGGTGTGCACGTCGTGAGCGACCCGTCACTACTCGGACGGATCGTCCGCAACCTCCTCGCAAACGCCGTGCGCTACACCGATCGCGGCGGAGTTGTGCTTGGGTGTCGCCGGCGAGGCAGCACCGTTCGGATCGAAGTGTGGGATACCGGTCGTGGGATTCCGGCCGAGCGGCACGCGGAGATCTTCCGCGAGTTCTATCAGCTCGAGAATCCCGAGCGCGACCGACGCAAAGGCCTTGGTCTCGGTCTCGCCATCGTGCAGCGTCTGTCACGCCTTCTGGATCATCCGGTGGAATTACGATCGGCGGTGGGTAAGGGCTCGATATTCGCGATCACGGTGCCCCTCGGCGCGCGGGAAAACTACGTGCCGATCGAGAGTAATCCCGACACGGCGGGGGTATTCGACCTTGCCGGCGCCCTGGTACTCGTTGTTGACGACGAGGGAGCGGTCCAGGAGGGCATGGCGGCCCTGTTGCGCAAATGGCAATGCGAGGTCCTCACCGCCGGCTCGGGCAAGGAGATGCTCCAGCAGCTCGTGAGCGTGCAGCGGCTTCCCGATCTCATCATCTCGGACTACCGGCTGCGCGGCGGGGAAAACGGCATCGAGGTGGTGGAACTGCTCCGAAACGAGTTCAACGTGGATATTCCCGCCCTGCTGGTAACGGGTGACACCGCGCCCGACCGGCTGCGGGACGCAGAGGCCAGCGGCCTGCCCATCCTGCATAAGCCATTGAATCCAGCGCGGTTACGGACACTGATCGCCAATCTGTTGCGGGAACACGTCCATGCTGCGTAGCAGCATGGTGTGATCGTGCTGCGACGACGGTGACATTCGGGCTGAGGCCTCTATACTCATCCCCCCTTGCACTATATGAGGGCCTCCCGCAGGACGCGGGGCATTAATGGAACCGACCAATACCGCGCATCCCGACTACTACCATCGAGTCGTGGATTGCCAGTGGGCCTGTCCGGCCCACACCGATGTCCCTGAGTACATCCGTCTGATCGCGCAAGGCCGATTCACCGACGCCTACATGGTGAACCGGCACTCGAATGTCTTCCCCGGCATTCTCGGCCGGGTGTGCGACCGGCCCTGCGAGCCCGCCTGCCGGCGCACGCGAGTTGAAGAGCAGCCCGTGGCGATCTGTCGGCTGAAGCGCGTCGCGGCCGATCACCGCGACGACATCACGGGGCGGTTACCCAAGATTCCGCAGCTGAAGAACGGTAAGCGGGTCGCCCTGATCGGCGCCGGCTGCGCTTCTTTGACGGTCGCGAATGACCTCATGCCACTGGGCTACCAGGTCACCATTTTCGAGCAGTCGGGCGAGCCCGGCGGTCTCATGCGGACCAACATCCCCTCCTTCCGCCTCCCTCACGCCGTCCTCAACGATGAGATCGGCCAGATCACGGGCATGGGTGTGGATCTGAAGCTCAACCATCCCATCAGGAGCATGCGCGAGCTGCTCGCGACCGGGGGATTCGACGCGGTATTCGTCGGCTCCGGTGCGCCCAAGGGCAAAGAGCTGCGCCTGCCGGGGCGCGAGGCGGCCGCGGCCAATGTGCACATCGGCATCGCCTGGCTCGAGTCGGTCGCGTTCGGCCACATCGACAAGATCGGTGAGCGCGTACTCATCATCGGTGTGGGCAACACCGCGATGGACTGTTGCCGTACGAGTCTGCGGCTCGGAGCGCGCAGTGTGAAAGTGATGGCGCGCAAACCTCGCGGGTTCTTCAAAGCCTCCGCCTGGGAGTTGGAAGACGCCGAGGCGGAGAGCGTCGACATCGTCGTCAACTATTCACCGAAATCGTTTGTCGTTGCTGACGGCAAGCTCACGGGAATGTTGTTCGACAAGATGGAATATGACATTGACGCGCAGGGCCGGATCACCGGGGAGCGCATCGTGGCCGAGGAGTTCGTGCCGGCCGACGACGTGATACTCGCGATCGGCCAGGAAAACGCGTTTCCGTGGATCGAGCGGGACCTGGGCATCGAATTCGACAAGTGGGAAGTACCGACCGTCGATACCACGACGTTTCAGTCCAGCCGTCCCGGTGTGTTCTTCGGCGGTGACGCCGCGTTCGGCCCGAAGAACATCATCTGGGCCGTGGAGCACGGGCACCAGGCCGCGATCTCCATTCACCGCCATTGCCAGGGAGAGCCGGTGGCGGATCGCCTCGCGCCGGGTGTCAACCTGCAGAGCCGCAAGATGGGCATGCACGAGTGGTCGTATTCCAACGACTACGCGCCCGTGGAGCGCCGGCTCGTGCCGCACGTATCCCTCAAGGAGCGTTTCAAGAAACTCAACATCGAGGTGGAGCTCGGCTTCACGGCCGAACAGGCGGCCCAGGAAGTCCAACGCTGTCTCAACTGCGACGTGCAGACCGTCTTTACTGCGAAGCTGTGTATCGAGTGCGATGCCTGTATCGACATCTGCCCGGTCGACTGCCTGACCATGACGAGCAACAGCGACGAGGCTGATCTGCGCACGCGCCTGAAGGCGCCCGCGAAGAATCTCGCGCAGCCCCTGCTGGTTTCGGCGCCGCTGCCGCAGACCGGTCGGGTCATGGTGAAAGACGAAGACCTTTGCGTTCATTGCGGTCTGTGTGCCGAGCGCTGCCCCACCGCGGCGTGGGACATGCAGAAGTCCTACGTACACTGGCCACATGCGCAGGACGAAGCGCGCGTGCTGTTGGCCAAGGAACCGAAAATCGCATGACTCCCTCGAGCGTCGACCAAAGAGTGAACGACTTCGCGATCAAGATCGCGACCGTCAACGGTACCGGATCCGCCAGCGCCAACACGCTGCTGATGAAGTCCATCTTCCGCAGCGGCATTCCGGTGATGGGCAAGAACTACTTCCCCTCCAACATCCAGGGACTGCCGACCTGGTACGAGATCCGCGTAACCAGGGATGGCTACGTCGCGCGCTCGGGCCGCGTCGACATCATGGTCGCCATGAATGCGGAGACCTATGCAAAGGATGTGAAGGAAGTCGCGCCCGGCGGCTTTCTCATTTATGACTCGACCTGGCCGCGTCCCGCGCTGTTGAAGCGCGAGGACATCACGGTCCTGGGCGTGCCGCTCGCGCGGCTGTGCAACGAGAACTTCAACGGCGTGCGCACGCGCATCCTGATGAAGAACATCTGTTATGCGGGAGTGCTCGCCGCTCTGCTCGACCTGGATCTCGAGCTCATGCGCAAGTTGCTCGCGGAGACGTACGCTAAAAAGCCGCAGCTCGTCGACAGCAACATGAAAGCGATCCAGCTCGGATATGAGTTCGCGAAGGCGAATTTCACCTGTCCGCTGCCGCTGCACGTCCAGAAAATGGACAAGACGGCTGGGCACATTCTCATCGACGGCAACACCGCGGCTGCTCTCGGGTGCGTGTTCGCGGGTGCCACCGTCGCGGCGTGGTATCCCATTACTCCATCGACGTCGGTGATGGACGCTTACAAGGGATTCTGCGACCGCATGCGGGTGGATCCGGACACCGGTCGGAAGAACTTCGCGTTCATCCAGGCGGAGGATGAGCTCGCCGCGATCGGAATGGTGATCGGTGCGATGTGGAACGGAGCGCGCGCGTTCACCGCGACCTCCGGGCCGGGAATCTCGCTCATGAACGAGTTCCTCGGTCTCGCGTACTACGCTGAAGTGCCCGCCGTGATCTTCGACATCCAACGCGTGGGGCCTTCCACCGGCATGCCGACGCGCACGCAACAGTGTGATGTCATGGAGTGCGCGTACGCGTCCCACGGCGACACCCGTCATGTGTGCCTGTATCCGGCGAACCCGGAAGAATGCTTCTACATGGCTGTGCAGGCGTTCGATCTCGCCGAGCGGTTGCAAACTCCAGTGTTCGTGCTTTCCGACCTGGACATCGGCATGAACGACTGGATGTGCCGGGACCTGAAGTGGGACGACAGCTATCGGCCGGATCGGGGCAAGGTCCTCGACAAGGAAGCCATCGAGAAGCTCGAAAAGTTTTACCGTTACCTCGATAAGGACGGTGACGGCATCGGTTATCGCACCCTCCCGGGCGTTACACCGAAGGGGGCCTATTTCACCCGCGGCTCGGGTCACACGCAGTACGGTACCTACACCGAGGACTCGGTCGAATACCAGATCCTGCTCGACCGGCTGTTGAAGAAGTGGGATACCGCGAAGAAACTCGTGCCGCGTGCGGTCATCGACGCGACCGCGGGCAGCGAGATCGGCATCGTGTCGATCGGCAGTTGCGAGGGCGCCATCCACGAGGCGATGGACATCCTGAAGACTCACGATGTCCGGGTCGACTACATGCGGGTGCGCTCCTTCCCCTTCAGTGAGGATGTGGAGCGTTTTGTGGCCGCCCACAAACTGCTGTTTGTCGTCGAGCAGAACCGCGACGCGCAGTTCCGTGCACTGCTGACACTCGAGTCGGCAGTCGAGAAGTCGAAGCTGCGCTCGCTGTTGCATTACAACGGGTTGCCTATTTCCTCGACGTTCATCGTCGATGGGGTGCTCGCGGAAATCCGTCCACGCGATCTGGCGCGCCCGCGCCCCAAAGACGCCGCGGCAGGCTGAGCGCCCGAGCCGAGAGCCCCTGATGAGAGAGATCGTATGACCTATATCGCCAAGCCCAAAGTTGCCCATCCTTCGCTGCCCCGGAATGAGCTGGGTTTCACCCGTCGCGACTACGAAGGCGCACTCTCCACGCTCTGTGCCGGCTGCGGACACGATTCCATCACGGCCGCCATCACGGAGGCCTGTTGGGAGTTGTCGCTCGAACCGCAGAATGTCGTGAAACTCTCGGGCATCGGCTGCTCGTCGAAAACCACGGCGTACTTCGTGAGCGGCGGCCACGGATTCAACTCGGTGCACGGCCGCATGCCGTCGATCGCCATGGGTGCGAACGCGGCCAACCGCGATCTGCATTACATCGGGGTGTCGGGCGACGGGGATACGTTGTCGATCGGACTCGGGCAGTTCTGCCACGCGATCCGGCGCAACGTCAACATGTTGTACATCATCGAGAACAACGGCGTGTATGGTCTCACCAAGGGACAGTTCTCCGCGTCCGCGGACATCGGTACCAAGGCCAAGAAAGGTGAAACCAACTTCCAACCGCCGATCGACCCGGTTCTGCTGGCGATGACGCTCGGGGCCTCGTTCGTGGCGCGCAGCTTCTCCGGCGACAAGCGTCAGCTGGTGCCGCTCATCCAGGCGGGACTGAAGCACAAAGGTTTCGCGCTCATCGATGTGCTCTCGCCCTGCGTGACGTTCAACGACCACGAGGGCTCCACCAAGAGTTACGCCTACACCCGCGAGCACTACGAGCCGGCGGTGCATGCCGACTTCGTACCGCTCGAGCGTGAAATCGTCGCGGACTACCAGGCGGGTGAAACTTTACCCGTGGTCATGCACGACGGCAGCCGTATCGTGCTGCGAAAGCTCGAACACGCCTATGACCCGACGAACCGCATCGCCGCCGCCGCCCAGATCCAGGAGCGTATGAAGGCCGGCGAGTACCTGACCGGACTGCTGTACGTGGAAGAGTCGGAAAGCGAATTCCATGACATCAACGCCACCCCCGATGCGCCGCTCAACAGCCTGGCGTATGAGGCGTTGTCACCCGGCTCGAAGGGGCTGGAGAAGGTCCTGGCGCGCTACCGCTAGCCTAAGTCAAACAGGTTCGGAGCCTGTCAGCCCGGTTCCCGGTGGCACCGCTTGTAGCCGGCGCCGGACCGACCTCCAACGGGTTGGGTTTGCCCGCTGAATGGTCGTTCAACGGCGCTGGAGGGGCAGCAAAAAAACTTCAACTGTCGAAAGGAACCACGGGGTAGTCCGACGGTCTGATCAATAACATCGCACTTAACGTGGCGGCAACTCCCGCCCCGGTCGTTGGCTTCCAAGTCCTTGGGCCACGGTCGAATGCTTGTATCCCGGCGGCGTCCTGCGGTATCGTCAGCGCCGGTTCGTGACCTTTCCCTTTCCCTGCCGCCTGCCGCCCGCAGTGTTTGCGAGCCGGCTTCCGAGTCTGCGAAAAGCCGAATCGTTCTCGACCAGGTGGCAGCATGCGCGCCGACGGTTAATCGATCTTCGGTTTGCATTCCTGCTGGTAGTGTTTCGGAAATCGCCGACGTGACATGAGCCGTCCGTTACGGCATTTCCGTATCAGGAGTTTGATTGCATGACGAAGATCTATGTCGGAAACCTTCCGTTTTCGGCCACTGATAGTGAGATCCGCGAGCTGTTCGGCCAGCACGGCACTGTCGAGTCGGTGAGTCTGATCACCGATCGCGACACCGGCCGGCCGCGTGGCTTCGGCTTCGTTGAGATGTCACGCGCGGATGCCTCGCGCGCGATCCAGAACCTCAATGGAAAAGAGCTCGGCGGACGTCCTCTGCGCGTGAATGAGGCGCAGGAGCGTACCGGCGGCGGCGGCGGCGGTAATCGCGGCGGTGGCGGCGGCGCTCCCAAGCGCTGGTAAGTTTCGCAGACGATCGGGCCGGTGGACCTGAGCGGGATGCAGGTCCACCGGCCTTTTTTATTGGGCGAGCGGGCCGAGGGCGCAGCGAATTGCCAGCTGAACCTGTGTTTGCGAGGCCGTCGGCGGGCCGTCCTCGAACTCTTCGCGGTTATATGAGGTGCTCTGTACCCGCAGCCATTCGAGCGTGTAGCGCCAGCGCGCGCCGGGTTGGAAGATGTAGGCCAACGTGATGGCGTGCCCTTTCTGCCAGCCATCGTCGGCGCTGCCATCGTCGCTGTGGCCTTCGACTTCGAACTTGTCATACCGGGCGCTGAGGGTGTGGCTGCCGAACCGCTTTGCCAACAGGACATAACTCGCCCGGAACGGCCACTGCAGCGCGTTCCCCTGCGGGGCTATAGAGGTTTGGCCCTCGAGCCACTGGAAGATCGCCGTCCAGCCGTTCCCGCCTTCCACGCGCAGTCCTGCGCTGTTGAAGCTGGTGTTCCAGGCAATCGTGTGTGTCACGAAGTCCGTGGCACTGGGGTTGGCGTTGTTGTCATAACGCAGGAAGCGCAGGACGACACGATCGAGGT
The DNA here is from genome assembly GCA_036270175.1 of Steroidobacteraceae bacterium. Classification (GTDB taxonomy): domain Bacteria; phylum Pseudomonadota; class Gammaproteobacteria; order Steroidobacterales; family Steroidobacteraceae; genus 13-2-20CM-66-19. The sequence goes on from DATBCZ010000142.1 coordinate 9,482, forward strand.
AACGGGCTTCCAGGCCCCCATAGGCGCCGGCCTTCCCGTCCAACTCCCGGAAAGGTTCCGCCGCCCGCACGGGCGGCACCCCGGGCTTGCCAACTCGCCCCCACAGGACGGTCTGCCGATCGGTGAGAGTGAAGCCGCCGTCGGCGAGCGCCGCGCCGGCGCCATCGTTCCAACCAAACACGCCGGCGGTCGCGCCCAGGTCGAAATCATGGCCGCTGCGGCGGCCCAGCCAGTCGAGCTGCATCTCGGTGCCGATGGTGCGGACTTCCTGGCCCAACCAGCTATCGATGGCCGAATAAGAAAGGGTGTAGGGCGACTCCCAGCCCGACGTGCGGTTCTCGAGCGAGACGGGTGCATAGAAAGCGCCGGCTTTGACCCGCAGCCGGAAGCCCGCATACGGATAGGGGCGAAATTGCAGATAAGCCTCGGTCAGGCCCACAGGGGTTTTGTCGCGATCCCCCCAGGAAGAGGCGTCGAGGTGCAGCGAAAACAGCTCACCCAGGTTTTGCGACAGGGCGAATCGCGCCCGGCCGAGGCGTAGTCCGGACTCGTCCCCGCCGAATCGCACGGAGCCCAGGCCACCGGCGATGATGGGCGGCGGCCCATCCACGGTTACGAGTCGGGTATCGACGTCCAACTCCCACTCGGCGGCGCGAGCGGTCAGTGTGGCAGTCAGGGCTACCAGGGTTGCCGTGGTCAACAGCATCCGGCGCCGGCGGCGCGCCAGCGCTATTGCCGGCGAGTGCAGGGCGCGGCTCAGTAGGTGTCCCACGAGTGTGGCCGTCCCTCGAGTGGCGCGGGTTTCAACTGTTTCGTCAGGCGGAGCGTCAGAGTGCCCCCGTTTTGCTCACCGACCGTGAGCTCTCCGCCCAGGTCTTTGGCATCGTCGCGGATTCGCGGATGCCAGATGGAGATGCGGTAGCCGCCGCCGGGGACGTCCGCTGACCACGAGCCCGCGGCGCTGGTACGGCCAAAGAATGCAGCGTCGGTTATTACGATGTAGGCCAACATTTCGTCATGGATGTTGCAGCCCATGGTGACGACACCCGGCTGATCGAACACCACCGGCGGATAGGGCTTGCCCCGGTACAGGGGGAGTTGGAACCGTTTGGCCGGTGAAAACGAATAGATCTGGTGGCTGACCGAATCGCTATTCGGGAACGCCACGGTGGAGTCGACGGGGATGACCAGCAGGTCGGGCGCGAAAGCCCGGTTGACCTGATCCATCACGGCTTTTACCGGGGCCGCGGGGTGTACGGGCCCACTGACGGGGTTCACGGTCACGACCACGCCACCTAGTGGACGCCCGTTCGGGAGTAGCACATTGACGGTCAGCGTCGCCCCCCATGAGCGGCCCATGACCCCCAGACACGCCAGCCCCAGGAGCAGCCCGAGGCCTGCTGGTGCGGAACGGTGAGTTTGACGTGCGTGAGGTCTCATTCCTGCGTTCGAATTCTCGCGGTAGGCGCCCCCTGACGCCTACGATGCTGAATGCATTCGAGCGCTTTTCATGGGTAGTTTCCGCAAACGGCTTCTCGTGCTGATCATCGGGCTGGTCATCGTCACTCAGACTGTGACGCTGGCCGCAGTGCTTGCGAGCACGGCGCACAACGTAGAGGCGCGCGCGGCGGAACAACTCCGTTCCGGCGGCTCTTTCGTGCAGCAGTTCATCCGTTTCCGCGCCGGGCAGCTCGCCAACGGCGTGGCCGTGTTGGCGGCGGACTTCGGCTTTCGGGAGGCCGTGGCCAGCGGCGATGTTCCCACCATTCTTTCGGCAGCCCGGAACAACGCCCAGCGTATCGGTGCCGACATCGTTCTGCTGTTGGATACCCAGGGCAACCTGGTGACTTCCACCGCGCCCGAGGTCAGTAACAGTCACGCGCCGCTGGCGAATCTCCTGCGGGACGCGCGCGGTCCTCGCGACCAACCCAGTTTCATGGTGTTCGGTCATCTGCCGTACCAGCTGTTCCTGGCGCCCGTGAAGACACCGGAGACCATCGCCTGGGTGGCCATGGGTTTCGTGGTAGATGATTCGTTGGCCCAACGTATTCATGATCTTGCCGGGGCGCAGGTCGTTCTGGTTTCCCGCGGTCGGGACGGAGTGGTGCCCGTGGCATCGACACTCCCTGCTGCACAGCAAAACCTGACGTCCGCATTGCTACCTGAGGCGACCGACACCGATGCGCCGCAGGTCGTGAAGCTCGCGGGAACGGAATACCTCGGATTCGCCCTGCGTCTTGATGCTCGCGGCGATCCGGTAGACGTCACCCTTCTGAAGCCAATGAACGAGGTACTGACGCCCTACCGGGACGTACGCGACGCACTCTTGATTATTGACGGCATTGCGCTCGCGCTCGCTGCAGCGATCGGCACCTTGTTTGGACGGAGCGCAACGCGTCCGATCGGCGAGCTCGTCCTCGCGGCACGCCGTATTCAACAGGGGCATTACGAGACCGCGGTCGGGGTGTCAGGGGGCGATGAGTTCCGCAGCCTGGCCGCAGCCTTCAACGCGATGCAAAGAAACATCGCGGAGCGCGAGGCACATATTACGCATCATGTGTATCACGACTCGCTGACCCGGCTGCCTAATCGCGTCATGGCGGAGCGCCAGCTCGAGGAGTTGGTTAGCGCGGTGGAGCGACCGACTTTCTTTGCGTTGATCCTCATCGACCTGCGCAATGTCCATGACATCAACGCCTCGCTCGGGCATCACATGGGCGACGAGGTGTTGCAAGAGGCCGCGCGCAGGCTGCGCCAGAATGCTCACGCGGCCGACACGGTCGCGCGCCTCGGCGAAGCGCAGTTCCTGATCATCGCCCGCGATTGCCGTTCGGAACGCGCGCCGCTGTATGCCGACCAACTTACGGGTGTCGTGCGCACCGGGTTCCATCTTTCCGGGATCAGCCTCGATCTCCACGTCGCGTGCGGTGTTTGTGTGTACCCGGATCACGGGGATACCGCGGCGACACTGTTACGCCGGGCGCAGATGGCCCTCGAGGATTCGACTGACGTGCCGACGCGTGCTTCCGTATATCGGTCGGGAAGCGACGAGGAGCATCGCCGCCGCTTGACGCTCATCACCGACCTGCGTGGCGCCATCGATCGCGATGGACTCTCGCTCGTGTTTCAGCCGAAAGTCACCATGGCGACGCGCTCGGTCAAGAGTCTCGAGGCCCTGGTGCGCTGGACGCATCCGCAGTTGGGGCCAATCTCACCCGCGGAATTCGTGCCCCTTGCGGAAAGCACGGGCGGTTCCCGCCGCCTCACGAGTTGGGTTCTGAAGGCTGCCATCTCGCAGATGGGCCAGTGGCGCGAATCCGGGCTGGATATCGACGTGGCGGTGAATCTATCGGCCCCGGACATTCTCGATCCTGATCTCGGCGATGAGATACTGTATCTCCTGCGTACCCGGCGGGTAGAGCCGACGCAGCTGTTGCTCGAGATCACCGAGAGCGCGGTGATGCGGGATCCGCATCTCGCCGCGCGCAACATGCAGCTTTTGCGGGTCGCCGGCATCCGCTTCTCGATCGATGATTTCGGCACCGGCCATTCGTCGCTGTCGCAACTCAACATGCTGCCGGTGGACGAGCTCAAAATCGACCGGTCGTTCATCAGCCACGCCCGTCTCGGCAGCGATGCCGCGACCATTGTCACCAGCACCATCGAGCTGGGGCACCGCATGAAGCTCGATGTTGTGGCCGAGGGCGTCGAGGAGCCGGAGGCCTGGAACCTGTTGCGCCAACTCGGGTGTGACTTTGCCCAGGGCTACCTGATCAGCCGGCCCCTGGTGCCGGCGGACGTACCGCCCTTCGTGCGGCAGGCAAACCAACTTCTACCCGCCTCGGATTCGACCGTGCTGCAGATTCGTGCGCTGGATCAGCTGACGGCGCGGTTTCGCAGTTAGGAGCCTGTCTGACTAATGATCGCCGTAGCGAGGGCGACCCAGATCGAGCAGGTTTCTGCGATCGTTTCCCGCGAATAGCGTGGCTCTATTTAAGGGAAACGATCGCAGAAACATGCCGATCTGGGGCGGCCGCAGTAGGCGAGCATTAGTCAGACAGGCTCCTTAGTTCCCCGCGAATTCCAAGGCCATTGTCCGCGCCAGGCTTCTCCAATAGACTGCGCGCCCACATCAGGTCCGTTGGAGTCGAATTTATGGGTAAGGGCGATCCTCGCAGCCGTCGCGGCAAGATCTACCAGGGTTCATTTGGCAAGACGCGTCCGAAGGACCCGTCCAAGAAGAAGAAGGCTGCCGCGAAGAGCACCAAGAAGTAGCCTCCGGTCTCTAGAAGGGCGTCGGGGTCGCTGACGGCGTCGTCTTCGCCACCAGCAGGTCCTGGATGAGTTGCAGCGCTGTCCGCTCGGGCGGGGGCAACTCGACCTTCGATTCACCCAGCGGCGCCGTTCGGTCTCCCCAGCGCACCAGGTGTGCGCAATAGCTCAAGCCCCCGCCAAAACCCGGCATCAGTAACAAAGCGCCGGGCCGCACCCTTTGGTCTTCGAGTGCTTCGCACAAGGCGACGGGGACGGTGGCCGCTGACATGTTGCCGTACCGCTGCACGTTGACATAAACGCGCTCCATCGGCACGCGCGCCTTTTTGGCAACGGCTTCGATGATGCGCAGATTCGCCTGGTGCGGTACTACCAGGTCCACGTCTTCCGGCGTGAGTCCAACACGAGTGAGCGTGTTCTCGGAAGCCGACGCCATGCCTTGCACGGCACGCTTGAAGATCTCCTGGCCCTCAAACTGCCAGCGCGTGACTCCATAGAGGACGCCGCGGTTCGCGTAAGTGCCGCCCATGCCCTGCACGCGCAAGGTTTCCCGCGCGTCGGCATAACAACCTAGTTTCTCGGCAATGAGGCCTTCTTCTCGCTCCGTGGCCTCCAGCACAACCGCCGCCGCCCCGTCACCAAACAACACCGCGACATTGCGATCGGCCCAATCCATGAAGGGCGAGATGAGCTCTGCGCCGATGACCAACGCGTTGCGCACCACGCCGGTGCGAATCAACGCCGAGGCGGTCGAAAGCGCATACAGGAAGCTCGTGCACGCGGTGTTGACATCCATGGCGGCTGCGCTCGCGGCCCCGATTCGTGCCTGCACGGCCGAAGCCATGTTCGGCACCTGGTCGCCGTGGCTGCAGGTGCCAAATACGATGAGATCGATGGCGGCGCCCGTAAGTCCCGCGGCCGCAAGCGCTCGGGCGCAGGCCACGTAGGCCAATTCCTCGAGCGAAACGTGTGAAATGCGGCGTTCACGAATACCGGTCCGACTCAGAATCCATTCATCGGTGGTGTCGAACAGCCGGGTGAGATCGTCGTTGCTCAGAATCGCGGGCGGCAGGCATTTCCCCCAGCCCGTGATGGCAGCGTGAGCCAAGGGCGCACTCCTGCAAGAAAACGCGGAGGATAGCAGGGTGCCGCCGCAAGCGCCGCAGCCGCGAGCGTGGCCTGCAATTTGTGGAAATTCAGTGCCTTTTCGTTGCCCGGGCGCCACGGGAACGGGCGCGTGCGGAACGTCGCTTGCGACAGTCCGGGTGATAGGGCCCAGCGTGGATAGGGCCCTTGCCACAATCCCGTTACAGTAGTGAGGTGATCTTATGAATAGAAGTGTCCTGTTGTTGTGCGTGGGCTCGCTCGCGCTCCTGTCGGCCTGCTCCAAACAGGAGTCGACTTCACCGGCCGGCTCGGCCAGCTCACCGCCAGCCGATACGTCAGCGGCGCCGCCTCCTGCGGATCAGTCGACGTCGCCCGGAACCACCACCACGATGCCGCCCTCGGACGGGTCGACACCGCCGCCGAACGGCGCCATGAGCTCGACACCGCCGCCAGCGGATACGAACACCCCGCCCAAGTAAGCGCGGCCTTTGAGTTCGTCACGGGCGCTAACCGCCCACGCGAACCCGGTCTTCCTCCGGCTCGTCATGAGCTGCGCAGGAATACCGGGTTCGTTCTCTTGTACAATCCACCCTCCCCCCGACTCATCGATTCCCAATAATTATCGTGTCTAAACCCTCTCCCGGTTCCTATTCGCGCTGGCGTCCGCACCCCTGGCATGGCCTCGAGCCAGGCCCCGAGGCGCCGCGCATCGTCAATGCATTCATCGAGATCACGCCGTACGATCTGATGAAGTACGAAGTGGACAAGGCCACCGGCTATCTGCGCGTCGACCGCCCGCAGCGCACTTCATCGCATCCCCCGTCACTCTATGGTTTTATTCCGCAGACCTATTGCGGCGATCGCGTGTGCGGCCTCGCCCCGGGTTGCGATCATGGCGACGGCGATCCGTTGGATATCTGCGTCATCAGTGAGCGCCCCATCAATCACCAGGAAGTGTTGCTGCGTGCCATTGTTGTGGGTGGCCTGAAGATCATCGACCGGGGCGAGGCGGATGACAAAATCATCGCCGTCCTGGAAGGCGACTATGTCTGGGGCGCGGCCCGTGAGATCGGCGATCTGCCGGGCGCACTGCTCGAGCGTCTCGAGCATTACTTCTCCACCTACAAGCTCGTTCCAGGTGAGCCGCCGAAGATTTCCATCGTGGGGCGCTACGGTTACGCGGACGCCGCGGCCGTAATCCGTGCTTCCATCGATGACTACGCCGAGATGTTCAGCCATCAGACCTGATGCCTGACGCGCCGGTGACAACGTCACCGGCGCACGCTTCTTGCTCCCTTTTGTGCCCCCACTCACACGTCTGCTTGTCGGAGTGTTTAAGTTATGACCAAGTACGTTCTGCCCGATCTGACCTATGACTACGGCGCGCTCGAGCCCCATATCTCGGGCAAAATCATGCAGCTCCACCACGACAAGCACCACAAGGGCTACGTCGACGGTGCGAACGCCGCCGTCGAGGCACTCGACGAGGCGCGCCAGAAGGGCGACTTCAGCCGGATCGCGGCGGTGGAGGAAGCGCTCGCGTTCAACCTCTCCGGTCACGTCCTGCACAGTCTCTTCTGGAAGAACCTCTCGCCTAGCGGCGGGGGTACACCGACCGGAAAGCTGGCGTCACAGATCGATCGTGACTTCGGTGGCTTCAATGGCTTCAAACAGCAGCTCACCAAGGCCGCCGCCACTTGCATGGGCTCCGGCTGGGGCGCGCTGGTGTGGGATACGCTGTCCGGTCGCTTGTTGACTGTGCAGATCCATGATCACCAGTCGCACACGGTGCAGGGCGCCGTGCCGCTGCTCGTGATCGACGCCTGGGAACACGCCTGGTATCTGCAATACCTGAACGAGAAGGCGAAGTTCTTCGATGCCATCTGGAACGTTCTGAACTGGAAGGACGTGGCGCAGCGCTTCGAGCACGCGCAGTCCGCCAACCTGGTGTTGGAACAGGTTGCCGAGCGCTCGGCCTAAGCGCTCTCCTGTAAGCAACCCGCTCCCCTCGTCGGCCAGCGGCGCCACGCGGGAGCGGGCATCTACCCGTGCCGCAGGGCCACCTCCGAGTGGCCCTGCCTATCCGCCGATCTCCGATTACGCGCTCATCGGTGACTGTCACTCCGCGGCCTTGGTGTCACGCAGCGGTTCCATCGATTGGTGCTGCCTGCCCCGCTTCGACTCCGACAGTTGTTTCGGTCGCCTGCTCGACTGGCACAAGGGCGGTTACTTCGCCATTACCCCGGTGGGCCGGTACCGGGTAAAGCGCGAATATCGCGGCGACAGCCTCGTGCTGGTCACGACGTTCACCACCCGCGCCGGCGAGGCGCGCGTGGTCGATTTCTTTTCCATGCGCGCCGGGGGGAAACTGCATCCGCGCCGCGAGCTCGTCCGTGTCATCCATGGACTGCGTGGCCATGTGGCCTTCGACGTCTCCGTGGTGCCACGGCTGGATTTCGGCGAAGTGAAACCGTGGATCTATGAGTCCGGCAGCGGTGCCCGTTCCGTGGTCGGCAGCAACACCGGGCTGCGGATCTTTGGCGACGTGCCATTGCAACTCAGCGGCGACCACGACCTGCACGCGCGGTTGGAGGTGACTCCCGGTGTGAGATATCACCTGGGGCTGAATTTCTTCCGGCCCGACGAGACCCAGAAAAGACGCTCCGCCACCAAGGACCTTGCTGTGTTGAAAGCTCACTTCATCGAGACCGAGAAGTGGTGGCAGGACTGGACGTCCAAGATCCGCTTTCGGGACGGACACGGCGTGAGCATCATGCGGTCCGCGATGACCTTGAAGGCCTTGAGCTATGCGCCGACGGGCGCGATCGTGGCCGCTGTTACCACGTCGCTCCCGGAGAGTGTGGGCGGCGAGCGCAACTGGGATTACCGCTTCTGTTGGATCCGGGATTCCATTTTCACGGTGCGCGCCCTGAGCACGCTGGGCCTGGAGTCCGAGGCCGACGGTGTGCGCCGCTTTATCCAACGCAGCGCGGCGGGCAATGCCGACGAACTGCAGGTGCTCTACGGGGTCGACGGCAAACGCCGCCTCACGGAGATCACGCTCGATGGCCTCGAAGGCTGGCGCGGCTCGCGACCGGTGCGCATCGGTAACGCGGCCAGCCAACAGTTTCAGCTGGATATGTACGGTCTCATTGTGGAGCTGTCCTGGCGCTGGAGCGAGCAAGGTGTGCCACCGGAAAAGGACTACTGGGATTTCCTGGTGGAGATCATCGAGGCCGCCATCGACCAAAGCCGCAAGCCCGATCGCGGGATCTGGGAGATCCGCTCGGCGCCGCGCCACTTCGTCCATTCGAAAGTCATGTGTTGGGCGGCGGTCGACGGGGGGATTGCGCTCGCCGAGAAGCACTCGCTATCCGCGCCGCTCGAGAGTTGGCGACAGCGGCGCGACGAAATCCGCCGCAACATCGAAACACACGGCATGGATCACGAGCGCGGCATCTTCGTCGAGAGCTATGGCAGCGACCAGGTGGATGCGGCGCTGCTGTTGTTGCCGGGTGTGGATTTCGTCGCGTTCGACGACGAGCGGATGGTGCGGACCACCGATGTCATCCGGCGGGAGCTCGCCAGCGATGGCCTCATATTGCGCTACAAGAGCGTGGACGGCTTGCAGAGCCGGGAAGGCACTTTTCTCGCGTGCACCTTCTGGCTGGTGGAATGTCTGGCCAGGCAGGGCCGGCGCCGGGAGGCGCTTCGAGCCTTCAAACATGCGACCGCGGCGGCGAATGACCTGGGACTGTTTGCCGAGCAATACGACTCCCGCTCGAAGCAGATGCTGGGTAACTTTCCGCAGGGGCTGACTCACCTGGCGCACATCTCGGCGGCGCTGGCGTTGGACCCGAAGCCGAATCGGCGGCGTCCGCGTCGCCGGGAATGAAGCTTGCTCGAGCGTAGTCATGGCAGCCGATTCTCCTGCGCTGTTCCGACCGGGTCGGAATTGTTATCGCGTCGCCCGTGCCCACCGGGCCGCATTGCTGATCGATGGCGAGGCTTACTTTCGCGCCTTCGTGGCGGCCGCGTTGCGCGCAACGCATTCGATCGTCATCGTAGCTTGGGATTTTCATAGCCAGACGCGGTTGCATTCGAGCGAAGCGGGTGTCCCCGAGCAGTTGGGCGACTTTCTGAACTTCCTGGTGCGACGCAATCCGCGACTGCGGATTTTCATCCTCGCCTGGGACTACCCGGTCGTCTTTGGACGCGGACGTGAGCCACCGGCCGGATCCGACGGAGGCTGGCAGCCCCATCCTCGTATCCGCTTTCACTACGACTCCAACTGCCCGCTGGGAGCCGCACACCACCAGAAGATCGTGGTCGTCGATGGTACGGTGGCTTTCTGCGGTGGCATCGATCTCACCCTCGGTCGGTGGGACACGACCTCGCACCGTCGCGCCGATCCCAGGCGCACCAATGCAGGTGAAACGGAATCCTACAGCCCGGTCCACGATGTCATGTTGGCTGTGGACTCGGGAGCGGCCCGGGCGTTGCAGAGTATTGCGAGCGAGCGTTGGAGGCAGGGAACAGGGCGGGCGCTGCTCATCTCGGACACCGGCAGTGATCCGTGGCCGACAACACTGGTCGCCACGTTTTCCGATGTGGATGTTGCCTTGGCACGTACCGCGCCCGCCACCCCCACCGAGCAGGCGATTGCCGAAGTCGAGGCGCTCTACCTCGACATGATCGCAGCCGCCAAACAGTACATCTACATTGAAAGCCAATATTTCACTGCGAAAGTACTCGGTGAGGCGCTCGCGGCCCGGCTCGCGGAGCCACATGGGCCTGAGGTAGTCGTGGTGTTGCGACTTGGCTCCTCCGGGTGGCTGGAGGCACCTACGATGGCGGCGTTGCGGACCGTACTGCTGCAAAAACTGCATGCGGCGGATGCTCAGGGGCGTTTTCAGGCCTGGTATCCCGATATGCCCGGTGAAACCGAATACGAGCTGCACAGCAAGCTGCTGATCGTCGATGACGAGTGGTTACGCGTGGGCTCGGCCAACTTCGCCAATCGATCCATGGGCCTCGATACCGAGTGCGACCTGGTGATTGGAGCGCGTGGTGATTCCTCAAAGCGTGCGGCAATCGCAGCGGCGCGCACCACCCTGCTCGCTGAGCACCTCGATGTGAGCGAGCGCGACGTGCAGGAAGCGTTTGCCATGAATGGCTCGCTGGGCGCGACGGTCGCGGCCCTCTCGAAGAATTCTGGTCGTGGCCTGCGGCGTTTCGAGCATCTCGACGAGCCTGCCGCGGCGATAGTGGCGGTGGCCAACGGCGTGACCGATCCGGAACGGCCTGTTTTGGCGGAGAACCTCTTCAGCGGCTTCCGACTCCGCGACCGCGTGCGGCAGCCATGATGTGTTAGTCATCGGCTCCTACAACATTCACGGCTGCGTGGGATTGGACAAACACTACGATGTCGAGCGGATCGCTGGTGTGATCCGGGAGCTCGGTTGTGACGCGGTTGGCTTACAGGAAGTGGACGGGAGACCTGGCGTGCAGAGCACTTCAATGCAGCTTCAGGATCTCGCGGATGCCACCGGAATGACTCCGATCTCGGTCGGCACCCATACCGTGACGCCGTCACGGTTCCGAAAGACGAACGCGCTGCTCACGTATCGGGAGGTTCGGTCCGTACGCAGCTACGACCTTACTTTCGGCAGTCTGGAGCCACGCAGTGCGCTCGATGTGGAGCTGTTGGTCGAGGGGCAGGCGGTACGTGTGATTGTGACGCATCTCGGCTTAGATGCTCGCGAGAGGCGTTATCAGGTTGAGAAACTGCTCACCGCTTTGAGCGATATCCCCGCGCGACGACCGGTCGTGCTGCTCGGGGATATCAACGAGTGGTTACCGGTGGGTCGGCCGCTTCGCTGGCTACACGGCGCTTTGGGGAAAGCGCCGTCAGGAAGGTCATTCCCTGTCTGGGCGCCAGTACTGGCGCTCGACCGGATCTGGTCACGCCGGCCGGGGTTCGTTCGCACGTTCGAAGTTCACATGAGCCCGACAGCTCGCGTGGCGTCCGATCACTACCCGGTGAAAGCCAACATCGCACGACCGCGAGAACGGTAAGCCACCCGGCGAGCGACTCAACTCCTGGGAGTTTGATCCGGGGCGTAGTCGAAGGAGTCGAAGTAAAGGCGCTCGGGAGCGAGGCCGTGGCGAGGGAAGGTCGTACGGATGGCTTCGATCATCGCGGGCGGACCGGCGGCGTACACTTCGAAGCCTGCCAGGTTGGGGTGGTCCGCGAGGACTGCCTCGTGCACCCAGCCGAGGCGGCGATGCTCACCGGCGTCGGTTGAGTTCGACTCGGACAAAACAGCGGTGAAGTGGAATCTCGGGTAGCGGCGCATCCAGGCCAGCGCGAGAGACTCCTCGTAGATGTCGTTCGGACCCCGGGCGCCCCAGTACAGGTGGATGTCTCGTCCGCTGCTTTCAGCGCTGTCCTCCAGGATGTGGCGGAGCATCGACTTCAGCGGGGCGAAGCCGGTGCCGCCAGCAATCATCAGGAGGGGACTGGTGCCGCGGCGGTAGATGAATTGCCCGACGGGGCCTTCGATTCGAAGCAGGGCGCCGTCGGTAAGCGGGTCGGCGGCTGACGGCGCGACGGGTGACGGATGGCTGGCCGCTGGTGCGCCTTGCGCCGGGATGCCAGCCACCGGGATGCCGGCCGCCGGTAGGCCGGCCCCTCCAAACAAACGCTCCGTGAATCCTCCACCTGGCACGCGACGCACGTGCAGCTCGATGAGGTCACTGTCATGCGGCGGGCTGGCGATCGAGAAGCTGCGGCGGCGGCCGCCGTCCAGCAGTACATCCAAATACTGTCCCGGCTGAAATCGCAGTGTTTCGACTGCGGGCAATCGCAGCCACACCTGCATGACGTCCGGCGCGAGCGGCGTCATTCTTGCGATTCGGCACGGCAGGGTCTTGATCTCCACGTCGGCGACCGTGGCGATGAGCCGCGCTTCGACTACCAGATCCGTCAGCGGCCGCGCCTGGCAGAGCAGTATGTTTCCGGCCTCTTCCTCCGCCGCCGTGAGGCCAGCGGGTCGCACGGTCGGATAACGAATCTCGCCGCTTCGCAGCCGCGCGCGGCAGGAACTGCAGTGACCCGACTTGCAGCTATGGGGGAGATTGAGGCCGGCGGCCAGAGCCGCTTCCAGCACCGGCTGCCCCGCGCGCACGCGGATGGTGCGGCCGTGAGGCTCTATGCGGACGCTGTAGTCGTCGGATGTCAAGGCAATGGCACCTGCGTGAGAGTTAAGATAGTGCCAACAAGGGACCACGCCAAGGCGAACTTCGGTGTTTACCAACCCATCCAGTGAGCAGATTGACCAGCTCCTGCGTTCGGCGCGAATCATAGCGGTCGTCGGATTGTCCGCGGATCCGACCCGTCCGAGCCATGGTGTGGCACGCTCTTTACAGCGATTTGGCTATCGAATCATCCCGGTCACGCCCACCGCGGAGACCGTGCTCGGGGAGATGGCTGTGCCGGATCTCGCGCATTTGTCCGAGGTGCTCGGGCCCGATGAGCATGTGGACATCGTGGACGTGTTTCGCAGGCCGGAGCACGTCGCGGCGATCGTGGATGAATGCATTCAGCTGAAGCTTCCTGCCTTGTGGCTGCAGGACGGCGTGATTGACGAGGCCGCTGCCGGACGTGCGCGCGCCGCCGGAATCTTCACGGTGATGGATCGCTGCATTTTTCGAGACCGGGCCGCCCTGCGTTGATGCGGGCGGTGAACGGGTGTTTCGGTTATTCTTTGGCCATGCGCCTCGATTTCACGAAGATGCACGGGGCGGGCAACGACTTTGTCGTGTTCGATGCGCCCGCCGGGCAACCCGTGCTGACCGCCGACCAATTGCGACACCTCGCGGATCGGCATACAGGCATTGGGTTCGACCAGGCGCTGGTACTCGAGCCGCCCCGGCGACCCGACACGCTCGTGTTCTACCGAATATTCAACTCCGACGGCGCCGAGGTCGAACAGTGCGGCAACGGGGCGCGCTGTATCGCCGCCCTGCTCCATCGCCGCGGCCTTGCGCCGGCCGGCGCTGTCACAATGGACAGTCCGGCGGGACTCATCCACGCGCGAATTCTCCGCGGCAACGTGGTGTCGGTCGACATGGGCGTGCCGAGCTTCGATCCGCGCACACTGCCTTTCGATGCACCGGCTGAGGTCGACTCCTATTCCCTCGAAGTCGCTGGGCAGCCGATCACCATTGGCGCGGTATCCATGGGCAATCCGCATGCGGTGCTCGAGGTTGAATCCGTCGAGCAGGTTCGCGTCGAGAACCTGGGTCCCGCCATCGAGTCGCACCCGCGTTTCCCGCGGCGCGTGAACGCAGGGTTCATGGAAATCATCGACGCGGCCCACATCCGCCTGCGGGTGTACGAGCGCGGCGTAGGGGAAACACTAGCCTGTGGGACAGGCGCGTGCGCTGCCGTGGCAGTGGGGCGTCACCGAGGTCGCCTGGATTCCGAAGTGAGCGTGAGCGTGCGCGGCGGCGAGTTACGCGTAAACTGGGGCGGTCCTGGAGAACATATCTGGTTGACGGGTCCTGCCGAGACATCTTTCGAAGGTCACGTCGAGGTCTGAAGCATATGACAACACGAGAAGCCCGTGGCCTGTCGGCCACTGAAACCGAAGAGGAATCGATCGCGGCCTACCTGCAGCACAATCCTGAGTTTTTCGAGCGGCATCAGGCGCTGCTGGCACGCTTGCGTCTCCCACACGTCCGGGGCGGCTCCACGATCTCTCTCGTCGAGCGGCAGATCGAAGTGCTGCGCGAGAAGCACGCTTCTCTGGAGGGCAAGCTCGCGGAGCTCGTGCAGGTTGCCCGCGGCAACGATTTGATCGCTGAGAAACTGCACCGTTTCACGCGGCGGTTGGTCGGCGCTCCGTCACGTGCGGAAGCCATTGCGAGCATCGAGTCCAGTCTCCGTGAGGATTTCGACGCCTTTCACGCCGTGCTGGTGTTGATTGGTGACACGGCGGACTCGACGGCGCAGCGATTTGTGCGCCCGATCCGCTCGGACGATCCAAACCTCAAGTCCTTTGAGACTCTGTTCGCGAGCGGCAAGCCTCGGTGTGGGCAAGCGCGTGACTCGCAGCGCGAGTTCCTTTTCGGCTCGGACGCGAACGATATCGGTTCGATCGCGTTGGTACCGCTGGGCGAAAAAGGCTCTGTAGGCCTCCTCGCCATCGGCAGCACGGACCGCGATCGCTTTCATCCTGGCATGAGCACGGAGTTCCTGGCTCGCATGGGAGACCTCATTGCCGATGCGTTGAATCCCGCGCGGGACTTCTGACAGCCCGCGCGATAGGGATTCGATGACGCCGGCGGCGCTCGATTGGGTGGCTCGATTCCGGCGCTACATGAAAACGGAGCGCCGGCTTTCCGCGCACACCGACTCCAACTACGCGCGCGATCTTGCGGCGCTCGTGAAGTACTGCGATCGGAGCGGGCTCGAGGACTGGACGGCCCTCGATAATCAGCACGTCCGGGTGTTTGCGGCACATTCGCATGCGGGCGGTTTGTCACCCCGGAGCGTGCAACGGCGGCTGTCCGCTGTACGAAGTTTCTACGAGTTTTTGCTTCGGCAGAATCAGCCAGACCGGAGTGAGGCGCCTGCTGGCGAGCGCGAGGGCGCATCGGGTGAGACGTCTGCTCGAGAGCCCGACGCGCGTGATAAGTCCGCCCCCCTGAGTGGCGTCCGCCGAAATCCTGGCCACGACGTTCGTGCGCCCAAGGCGGCCAAACATCTTCCCGAAACGCTCGACCCCGACCAGATGGCGAGGCTCCTCGACATCAAGCCCGATCAGCCGGGTTCATTCGTCCTGCGTGACCGGGCAATCATGGAGCTACTCTATTCCTCGGGCTTGCGGCTCTCCGAACTCGTGGGACTCAACGTCGAGGCTCTGGACCTGGTGGGAGGCATGGTTCAGGTGCTCGGCAAGGGAGAGAAAGGCCGCCTTGTGCCCGTTGGCAGTGTGGCGGTCAAGGTGCTGAACGAGTGGCTGCTGGAACGCGCAGCCCTGGCCAAGCCCGAGGAAAAGGCCCTCTTCGTGGGGCGCGGCGGGCGGCGGCTGGGCCCCCGTGCCATCCAGACGAGGGTCGCCCACTGGGCGCGGCGGCAGGGACTGAGCATGCACGTCTACCCCCACCTATTTCGTCACTCATTCGCGACGCACCTGCTCGAATCGAGCCGCGAGCTGCGCGGGGTGCAGGAGCTGCTCGGCCATGCCGACATCTCCACCACCCAGGTCTACACTCACCTTGACTTCCAGCACCTCGCCCGTATCTACGAAGCTTCTCACCCGCGAGCGCGGAAGAAGACCTAGGACACTTCGGGGCAGGAGTCTCATGAGCGACAAGTTCGAGTTCAATCCGCATGGCACCACGATTCTCGCTGTGCGCCGCGACGATGGCGTGGCCATGGGCGGCGATGGACAGGTGACGCTGGGCAATACCGTCATGAAGGGCAACGCGCGCAAGGTGCGCCGTCTGTTCGACAACAAGGTGCTCGCGGGTTTCGCCGGCGGCACCGCGGATGCGTTCACGCTGTTCGAGCGTTTCGAGGGCAAGCTCGAGAAGTACGGAAATCTGACTCGCGCGGCGATCGAGCTCGCGAAGGACTGGCGGTCGGATCGCTATCTGCGCCGGCTCGAGGCCCTGCTGTTGGTAGCCGACCTGGACAAGATCTTCGTCGTTTCCGGCAACGGCGACGTGATCGAGCCGGATCACGACGTCGCGGCCATCGGCTCCGGCGGACAGTTCGCGCTCTCCGCGGCCCGTGCGCTCGTCGAGGGCTCGACTCTCGGCGCGCGCGATATCGTGGAGCGGTCGCTCAACATCGCCGCCGACATCTGCATCTACACCAACCGCAACCTCGTCATCGAGGAAATGCCGCGGGCCAAGGCCTGACAGGGCGTCTCACCAACATGTCATCATCTCTAACACCCCGCGAGATCGTCCAGGAACTCGACAAGCACATTATCGGGCAGACTGCCGCCAAGCGTGCCGTGGCCATCGCTCTGCGCAACCGCTGGCGCCGGATGCAGGTCGACGAGCCCCTGCGGCAGGAAATCACGCCGAAAAA